>CAZLBS010000492.1:0-3177 GCA_964557505.1 uncultured Nitrospiraceae bacterium
CTGCGTCCATATCTCCTATCGTCTCCGCTAGAGCGAGCGCGTGTGCGGCGCATGAGCGCGCGGACTCGCGCAATGGGCCCGCGTGGCCTTCAAACGCCTCCGACGAAAAGGCCAACGCGGACCTCGCAGACGCCTCGAGCGTCCCGCGCCTGAACGTTCCAGCCCCGAAAGCAACGAGGGCCAGCAAGGCGGGATCGGTCATGCAACAGCGGGGCAGCGGCTCGAGCATGCGCAGGGAAGCCGGCAGTGGCGGATGCTCCTGCCGGACGCCGGTGAAACGGATTGCCTCGAGGAGTGCGTTTGGGCCGGGGGGCAAGGCTCTGAGTCGAATGAGCCGCTCGCTAATGCTCGGCTCAGCCAAGGGCGCGGGCCGCGTCCACCGCGAAGTAGGTGAGCACGCCTGAGGCGCCCGCGCGCAGGAACGCCTGCAAGCTCTCGAGCATGAGCCTTTGCCGCAGCGCCTCGTCGGCGCCTGACGCCGCATGTATGGCGGCGTACTCACCGCTGACCTGATAGACGTAAACCGGGGTTTCTTCGTCCCGGCTCACGCGGTATACGATGTCGAGATAGGGCATGCCAGGCTTGACCATTAAGCTGTCGGCTTCTTCAGCCAGGTCGAGCGCGCATTCGAGCAATGCTTCATCCGTATTGCCGGGGTCCATCTGGTAAGTCTTCTTGCCGGCGCCCCCGAGATTTGCCGCGGAACCGACTGCGTCTCGAAAGGGACCATAGAAGCCCGAGGCATACTTTGCGGCATAGGACATGATGTGCACGCCGTCAAAGCCCGCACGGTCGAGGGCGTGGCGAATGGCGCCCACCCGCCCATCCATCATGTCCGACGGCGCGATGACGTCGCATCCAGAACGGGCCTGCAGCACGGCTTGCTCGCAGAGCACCTCGACCGTGGCGTCATTCGCTACATAGCCGTCTACGACAAGGCCATCATGCCCGTGGCTGGAATACGGGTCCAGGGCTACGTCGCACACGACCTCGAGTTTTGGCAGCACTTCTTTCAGCGCGCGCACGGCCTGATTGACCAGATTATCCGGGTTGAGCGCTTCTTCCGCACCAGGCGTCTTGCGCTCGGGGGGCGTGGCAGGAAACACGGCGATGGACTCGATGCCCAAGCTCATGGCCGCCTCCGCCTCTTGCACGAGGATGTCGATGCCCAGCCGTTCGACGCCCGGCATAGAAGGAACAGGCGTCCGGCGGGAGGACTCCTGATCAACGAAGACCGGCCAGGTGAGTGCTGTTGGAGTTAACGCAAGGTTCATGGCGGCATGCTACCGCAAGAGGGGCGGGGGAGACTACTGCATCGAGAGAAAGGATTGCATGGGGCGGCGGGACATGTAGCGCATGGCCAACATGAGGCCGAGAAGCACGCTCAGGAGCCCCCCGAGATCAAGCCCAACGGCCCACTCTCCATAGCGCAAGAGGACTCGCCCGATCAGAACGCAGGCAATCCCGCCGCCCGTCAGAAAGAGTCCGGTCGCCAGGAAGTTGTGCGGCGGCGCCGCGCCCATGCGCTCGGAGACGCTATCGAGGGCGGCCTTCAGTTCGGCAGCGGTCATGCCCTCGCCCGGCTGTTCATCATACTTGGCCAGCAGCGCCATCTTTTCGCGGTAGGCGCACCAACTGCGAATCAGCGCGCGAAACGTGATGGCAAACACGGTCAGCACGATGAGAACCAGCAATATGAAGACAATGGATGGCGGCATAGCATCCATCTGACCTGGGATGATTCGGCAAGGGTTTCAGCCATGGCCAACGGCGGTCTCATGAAACCGGCGGCTTGCTGCACCGGTCCGCTTGGGTAATGAATGATATCCTTCGCAGCTTTCTGACCGCGCTGGCCATCTTGCTGGCCATCTTGACGGTTACGGTCGGCCTGATCGCCCCGAAGCTCCAGCGCAATGTGGCCGGCAACCCGGAACATGAACTGGGGCAAGCGCTGACGTATGCCCCTGCCAAACGCCTGGTGCTGCAGCATACCGATGGGTCCATCACCATCGAGACCGCCGACATCGAACAGATGCAAGTCCAGGTCAACGCGCGCATTTACGCACGCGGCTGGCTCCTCGGGAAGCTGGCCCGCGAGTATGCCGCGTCCATGCTCGCCTCCGACGAAACGCCGGACCAGGTTCTCATCATAACGGAGCCCGGCGACCGCCCCGATGAATTGCAGGTCTTTGCCGACTACCGCGTCATTGTCCCGCCGGGGACAGATTTGGACCTCACGGTTGGGGTCGGCAATATCACCATTGGTCCTGGCTGCGGGGCCATCGCCCTCCGTGCGCGCTCATCCGATATCGTAATTGAAGCGCCCTTGGGAACGGTGTTCGCGGAGACGGTGAACGGGCGGATCGAGGCCCATACCCTTGCCGACGCGGCGGATTTGGAAACGGAAAACGGGGACATCCGAGCCAGCACGGCCGGTAGAACGTTGAACGCACGAACGGGCGATGGGGCGATCATTGCCCAGATCTTGCAGCCCACGGTGACACGCGCCTACTTGAATACACGCAACGGAGACATTAAAGTTTCGCTTGCAGAGGGGTGCTCGGCAGAAGTGGAAGCGCTGACAGAGCGCGGCCAGGTGACCGCCGAGTATCCGGTAGACGCGCGCCACGGCGTCGAGAAACGGCGCAAGATCGTGGGTACCATCGGGGCGGGAACCACGGAACTGAGCATGCGCGCGATGAATGGGAACATCCACATCGCAAGGAGCACGTCATGAGCAGTGCCGAAGCCGTCGCCGCATGGTCCGGCCGCAGCGGCGAAACGGGGGAGGCCCCGTCGGATTTTGAATTGGTGCGCCGCACCAAACAGGGGCATGTCGAAGCGTATAGCGAATTGGTGCGCCGTCATCAGACGGTGGTCTATAACTTGGCCTACCGCTTCATGCGCGACCCGAATCTCGCCGAAGACATGGCGCAAGAGGCCTTTCTCAAGGCCTTTCGCCTGCTCAAGGGATTTCGCGGCGACTGCCGTTTTTCGACGTGGATGTACCGCGTAACCTGTTCCGTTTGCCTGACAGAGTTGAACCGCCGCAAGCGGCGGGGCGAAGTGCTGCTGTCGGGCGAACATGCGGAAGGTCCAGCGCTCGAGCCGAGGCGCGCGGTAGATGTGCCCGAGTTGGTGCGTGCATGCGTGGCGCAACTGCCGGAGCACTACGCT
>CAZLBS010000493.1:0-3176 GCA_964557505.1 uncultured Nitrospiraceae bacterium
GGCGCCCGTTTCGGGGCCTATCGACCCACCCGGCCAGATTCCCCACCGCCGCATCATACGGCTGCACCGGGAAGCCCGTCAAAGCACGGCATGTCCCATTACCCCCAAGGCGTTCGCTTTGCTACACTCCCCAAAGGAACAGCCGGCAGAGGGGGAATGCATACATGCGATTGTTGAAGGGCTTGACAGCCATTGCCTTGAGCAGCGTCTTGGTGGCCGCGGCCTGTGCCAGCACGGGACTCATCTTTCACTCGGACGACGCCATCCACGTATCGCGCGGGATACTCATGCAGGAAGACTCGAGCATGACGGTGGAAGGCGTCTACATCCCGAACGCGATTGCCGCCGGCAAGCCATTGCCCGATACCTTGCGGGAGGTCAATCTCGCAGCTTCGGCAGGCGCGAATACCTTTTGCTTCGACCTGCCAGGCATTGCATCGGATGGCAGCGCAATCGACCCCGAGGCGATTCAAGCCATCCGCGATGCCATGCATCAAATCAACTGGCGCAGCATGTATGCCATCGTACGTGTCTTCCCGCCCCACGCCCATGAAGCCATGGACTACCGCGAAAACGTGATCGACGCCATTGCCCGGCAAATGCGCCGCGACACCGACCTCGTCTTTTGGCTCGAAGGTCATGAAGCCGAGGCACTGGCCAAACGCCTTCGCGCGCAAGCCATCCGCCTGACGGTCGCATCGGCGAAGGGCGGTCATCTGGTGGCTGCAAGCGACCCGGATCAAGCCCTCGAAGACAAGCCCTTCTTGTTGTTGAATGAAGTGCCGGCCGAGCGCGGCGCGCAGAATCACTTCTTGTTAGCCGAAACGCCGTTTGATTTCAAAACGCATGACGCCATGCTCGCCTACCCGAAAGAACAATACGACTGGACCCCGGACAATAGCGTGCTTTCCGAAGAAGAGCGTGAAGAAGGGTTCATCGCGTTGTTCAATGGCCGCGACCTAAACGGTTGGGTGGGCGTCGACAATTACGAACCGGCGTTCAAGGCTGAGAACGGTGAACTGGTTTACGTCGGCAATCTGCCCGGGCGCGACGACATCCGCACCGTGCGGCGCTTTGATGACTTCATTCTGCGCCTTGAGTATCGCATCGGGCGGGGCGGCAACAGCGGCATCTTCCTGCGGGCTCCGCGTGCCGCACGCGAATCGAAGATCGGGATGGAGTTTCAAGTGCTGGGCGACCCTGGCCGCGACCCGCACCGCAACAGCACCGGGTCAGTCTATGACGTTGTCGCCGCGCAGGTGAATCCGGGCCGGCCTGCGGGCGAATGGAACGAAGTCGAAATCAAGCTCGACGGCGCCTATGGCATCGCTACGCTCAATGGCGAGGTGCTTTGGGAACTCGACCTCGATGCCAATCCTGAACTATCCGTTCGCCTGCGCGAAGGCTTTATTGGCCTGCAAGATCATAGCGATGCCGTCGCCTACCGCAACGTCCGCATTAAGGAACTGTAGACGCACTGACCGCATCTCCCGAATCACCCGCCATTGCGGCTGGCTTCAGCCCCGCGGAGTGCACGCGCATCCGGCAGCGGCTGCTGGCATGGTATGGGCAACACAAGCGCGGCCTGCCCTGGCGCGACAGCCCTGAGCCGTACCGCGTCTGGCTGGCTGAAATCATCCTGCAGCAGACCCGCATCGACCAGGGCCTGCCCTATTACGAGCGCTTCCTCGAGGCCTTCCCCACCGTTGAATCCCTCGCGGACGCGCCGTTGGACCGTGTCATAAAGCTGTGGGAGGGGCTCGGCTATTACACCCGCGCCCGGAATCTGCATAAGGCGGCCAAGCTGATTGCCCACGAATGCGGCGGCGCCTTTCCCGAGACGGCGAAAGACTTGCAGCAACTGCCCGGAGTCGGCCCATACACCGCCGCGGCCATCGCCAGCATTGCGTTCGGGCAACCTGCCGCGGTGCTCGATGGCAACGTCATGCGCGTGCTCTCTCGCCTGCGCGCCATTCAAACCAGCATCGATGAGCCCAAAACGAAGACACGCCTGTGGGCCCTCGCGCAAGACCTCGTCTCCCCCACTTCGCCGGGCGACTTCAATCAAGGCATGATGGAACTGGGCGCAACGGTCTGCATCCCGCGCGCGCCCAGATGCGGCGGCTGCCCAATCGCCCAAGATTGCCTCGCCAAGAAGCAGGGGCTGCAGCAAACGCTCCCGCTACGCACGCCCAAAAAGCAGACGCCACGCCACGAGGAGGTCATCGCGCTCATCAAACGCAACGGGCGCTACCTCGTTTCGCAACGGCCCGATACTGGCCTACTGCCCGGACTATGGGAGTTTCCAAGCTTCCGCGTGCAGTCCGGCGAGACGCATGATGCCGCCCTCGTCCGCGGCCTCTACGAAGAATATGGCCTGCAAGCCAAACCAGGCGGACTCGCCGCCGTGGTCAAACACGCTTATTCACATTTCAAGGTGACGGGCAACGCCTATGCCTGCAGCATCGAGCCAGGGGCGAAAGCACGTCACGCCTCGCGCCCCTCGAAATGGCTCACTCCCAACGGCCTCAACAGCCATGCCCTCCCCAAGCTACATTTGCGAATTCTTGCTGTTCTTCTCGAAGAGGCACGAAGGCGCGGATCATGAGAGCTTCGGGCATCAAGGGCCCTGGCGCACATGGTGGCTGGCAGCGATGAATAGCAAACGCCCGCCAACACAGGTCGTGCGGGCGGGCGCTTGGATAGTGCTGGTTCGCCGCTATGCTTTCGCGGCTTCGAGTTCCTGGCGGCGCAGCTCCTTCTTGAGGATTTTGCCGGTCGGACCAAGCGGCAGCGAGTCGCGAATATCGATGATGCGCGGGTATTTGTACTTCGCGAATTGCTCTTTGCCCCACTCCAGGATGTCTTCCTTGGTCAACGCCGAGCCCTGGTTGAGCACGACAAAGGCCTTGATTTCCTCGCCGTACTCATCGTCCGGAATGCCGATGACGCTGGCCATCGAGATCTCCGGGTGCGAGATGAGGACTTCCTCCAATTCACGCGGATAGACATTGAAACCGCCCCGGATGATCATGTCCTTCGTACGGTCGACAATGTAGAAATAGCCTTCTTCGTCGATTTTGCCGACGTCGCCGGTGTGGAACCAGCCGCCCCTGAATGATTCCTGATTGGCATCGGGCCGCTTGTAGTAACCCTTCATGATGTTATGCCCGCGG
>CAZLBS010000494.1:0-3176 GCA_964557505.1 uncultured Nitrospiraceae bacterium
ATCGCGCAAGGCATCATTCATCCATGAATGCGGCGCTGCGAGAAGTCTTCTGCGAGTGTCCCGGAAAGATGAGAAAGCGTTGCGAATCGTCTCGATGACCGGAGGATTGTTTCTTGCCAACAGATCGGCAAACCGTTCATCGGCTCCATGTGCCGAGTTTTGCTCTTCTTCAATCGCGCTTGCCTCATTCTTCACGAGATTGGCAAAGCGTTCAGAAGACGGCATCGCTTCGGGCCATGTAAGGCCCAATTCCCGACGCTTCTCTGCCGTGCATTGACGCAACTCTGCAAGCACGCTTTGCAAATCGTTGGGGCGAATCTGACACGTCTTATCCAAGGGAACGGAATCCGTGAACCATTCGAACTCGGCTCGTTCCCGGTTCACCGCTTCAGCGATTCTCGCCGCCGTTCCTCGGTAGGCTCCTTCCGCAATGGACTGCGTATGCGTTTCGGACTCTCGAATGTCGCGGAGCCGCCGGTTGACATTCGCCTTCTCCTCGCGCTGCTTTCGAAGACGATCTTCAAGTTCTTTGAGCTCTTCCTTGGCGCGCTGTTCTTTCCATTCCTCATTCTTGCGGAGAATACCAGCAACGCTAGATTCGAGCGCTCGCCGTTCCTCAAGTCCGCTGCCGAGCAAATTGATGCAGAGGGGCCTTAACTCATTTGGTACAAGCCCTTCAAGAACTTGGAGTGCGCGCGGAGTTTTCGCCGTGATGAGCGTTCTCTGTCCTGTCGCAAGCAGATGGCAAAT
Organism: uncultured Nitrospiraceae bacterium; assembly: GCA_964557505.1. Lineage (GTDB taxonomy): Bacteria > Hydrogenedentota > Hydrogenedentia > Hydrogenedentales > CAZLBS01 > CAZLBS01. The sequence continues at coordinate 751 of CAZLBS010000494.1, forward strand.
CAGATTGGCGATGGTATGGGATTTTCCGGTGCCAGGTGGGCCTTGCACAAGCACACCGCTTGCCGCTTGAATCTTGTCCACAATGCGGCGTTGCTCATCGTTCGATGGTTTGGGAAAGAAGACTTCACCGTCGAATGCACGTTTAGCCTCTTCCGGTTCGTCGCTCGAGCCACGGTCATCCTTCGAACGTATTTCAGCAAGGTCCGCAAATTCGCCGGGGATAGCTTCGCCTTTTTCGATCTGCTCCTTGATCTGTTTCAAGGTTTCGGTAAGGCCTTTGGCGGAACGCTTGCGCAGGATTAAAGCAGGAGCATATTCCACGAAGGGCTTCGCCGAGGCGCGGATGCTCTGTGCTTCAAGGGATTCACTATAATCGCCTAGCGAGTCGATCGAATGCACTAAGGCCTTAAGGACACCTTCGACACAGCCTCTGTCCCACGGATCATCTTCGGCTGCACCCAGTGAAGCCTTAGCTGTTTCCTCGGCGCGCGCTGGTTGCTCGTTGATGTCGAGCATGTCGAGTTCGGGCCGCAGTTTGGCGCCCTCGGTGTGTGGGCGGACGGCGAATTTCCCCAAGCGGGCTTCAAACTCAAGGATGGCGTCGGCGACAACCAAGTGACGTCGGACGCGTTGCCCGCTGGGTGTTTGCCAAGTCAGAAGACCGAGACCAAGTACGAGCTCATATTCCTCGCCAAGCCGAAGTTGTTCCTGATGGATGGCAAAGAGCTCGGAATAGACCTTGTGAACCTTTTCCCAGTCACTATGCTCTTTTGTCCACGGCAACCATTTGTCTTCGACATACCTGTCCCATGCTCGCTGAATATCGGGATGCTCCGCAATGCGTTCGAGTTGCGAGATGGTTTCCGGCTGGTCTGGGCTCGCGACCCGCTCGGGATTTGGGATTTGCCGGGTGATTTCCAAAAGAAGCTCGGGCGATTCACTCTTGTTTCGAAGCGTTGGCAAGTTCACCCAGTCATTGCATTGCGCGGGAACGACAGGCAGTTCCGGTTCACGTCGATTTTGCACTTCAAGCCATTCATCCGGCTCGTGTTCCTCATCGCGCCCCCATGCCTGCGTGAAGCACCCACGCTCATGCGGAACGCTCGAAACCCAAATTACCTTCTCGTATTCGGCGACGTCCCGGCTCAGCTTTGTGCGCAACGTAGCCAGCCTTAGCAGATAATCGACAAGGCGAACGGCTTTCTCTGACTGCCTATGGTTGTCTGAGTTCTCCATGATTCATTGCCTTCGGTCATGCCTGAACAGGATTGTTCTCGACAACTCCAAATCCTTGCTTAGCGTCTCTCGCCAAAGTTCTTCAATCCGCTGTTTGGCCAAAGGTGAAGGAGGTCCTTGGCCGTTTTCCTAAAGATTGACGGTCGAGACGGTAACGCCGACCTAAGCCGCGATTCGTTCTTGCGTCAGTCCTTGGACGGTGCGCCGCCCCCTCAGCCCTTTGCTTGCTGCTTGAGATTCAGTGCGCATCCTCCGCTCCCGTGCTGTTACACTCCATTTCCAGAGAACACGCTTACTGCACCACCGATGCGATGCACGATGACGCCTACATGCGGAGAAACGTCGCCATGTCTTCATTCCCCATCAGCCCCGCCTGCGCGATGTTTGTGGTGCTTTGTGGAGCGGGTCTTCTCACGGCTTGCGGCGGCCCGAGCGTTGGGCCGCCCTCGGAGCTTGAAGCCGCTGCGTGGACCGGCGACACGGATAGCGTCAAACGGCACATCGCGGCAGGCACGGATTTAGATTACCAAAACCCCACGAACGGCAGCACGCCGCTTATCACGGCGGCGGCGCGGGGCAACACCGAGGTGGCCAAGCTCTTGCTCGATGCCGGCGCCGATGTGGACGCGGCGAATCACGATGGCTCGACGGCGCTGCACACGGCGGCCTTTCTTTGCCGCAAGGATATCGTGCGCGCGCTCCTCGAACATGGGGCCGATACGAGCGTGCGCAACAACACCGGCGGGACCGCGCTAGACAGCGTGAGCGGGCCGTTCGAGGAGATGAAGCTGATATACGACCTCTTCATGCAGGTCCTGGGTCCCATCGGGCTCGAACTCGACTACGACCGTATCAGGCGGGAGCGGCCCGAGATCGCCAAGATGCTAAGGGAAGCATAGCGCTCGCGGGCTCAGCGGAGAATAGCCGCGACAAGCCTCGCCCTATTCCTCCCCCCGAAAACTATCCTGATACTTTCGATAGACGCCTCGGAATTGGTGGTAGGTCATCTGAAGATGGGCGGCGGCTTTGCGCTGATTGTATTGGCAGGCCTCGAGGGCGCGATGCAGGAGGGTGCGTTCGAGTTCGCGCAGGGCGTCTTCATAGGGCATGGCAAGCACGCGCTCCCATTGCCCGGCGCCCGGAGCCGCGCTTCTCCCGTCTCGTCCCGTCCGCAGTTCCACAGGAAACGG
>CAZLBS010000495.1:0-3170 GCA_964557505.1 uncultured Nitrospiraceae bacterium
CTTCCGCTTGCAAGAGCATGTCGATCGGCTCGCACGCAATGCACGCATTCTGCACATGCAAATCCAAGAGACCCCCGAAGAAATCGCCGAGATCTGCGTGGAGCTTTGCAAGCGTTCCGGCTTTTCCGAAGGGGTCTACATTCGTCCGGTCATCTACAAGAGCGAACACAGCCTTGGCCCAACCCTGCACGGGGTCGAGGCTTCGTTCTGCTGCTATGTCATTAAGCTTGGCCACTATGTCGACATTGACGCGGGCTTGGATGTGGCCGTTTCCTCTTGGCGCCGGCTCGCGGACAACGCGATACCAAGCCGGGCCAAGACCACCGGCAGCTACGTCAACTCTTCGCTGGCGGCCTCGGAAGCCAAACAATCCGGATTCGATGAGGCCATTATGCTGCGGGAAGACGGCAGCGTTGCCGAAGGCAGTGCCATGAACATCTTCATGGTGTTGGACGGCAAACTCATTACGACGCCGCCCACAGCCGACATCCTTGTCGGCATTACGCGCAATACAGTGATGGAGTTGGCCGAGAAGGAGCTTGGCCTCGAGGTCATCGAGCGGCCCATTTCGCGCACCGAATTGTATGTATGCGACGAACTCTTCTTTACAGGCACGGGCGCACAAGTGGCTCCTGTCCGCTCGGTCGACCGCAGGATGCTCAATGGCGGCTCGCCCGGCCCCGTTTCCAAACAGCTCCAAGACCTCTATTTCAATGTCGTTACCGGCCAGGTTGATGCATACCGGCATTGGTGCACCCCCGTTGGCTAGCCCGGCCGCGTGAACACCGAGGAGTATCAACTCGCCTCAGCCGTGTGCGAAGTCGGCCGGCGCATGTATGCCAAAAATTTCGTCGCGGCCACCGACGGCAACATCAGCGTGCGCCTCGGGCCCGGGCGCTACCTCTGCACCCCAAGCGGCGTGTCGAAGGGCTTCATGCAGCCCGGCGACATGATCATTGCCAGCGAGAAGGGGGAGAAGCTCGAGGGCAGTGGGAAGGTGACGTCCGAGTTTTTTACTCACTTAGCGTTTTATGACGAGCGCCCCGATGTCATGGCCGTGTGTCATGCGCACCCGCCGGCTGCCGTCGCCTGCACCCTCGCAGGCATCCCCCTGGACGGCTACATCCTTCCAGAAATGATGTACACCATCGGCGCGATACCAGTGGCGCCTTACGCCACGCCGGGCACGCGCGAGGGCGCCGAATCCCTGCGCTCGTGGGCACGCGCCTGCGATGCCATCCTGCTCGACCGGCATGGCGCCGTTACCGCCGGCATCAATCCCTTTGACGCCTTCATGAAGATGGAGCGTGTGGAACATAGCTGCAAGACGCTCGCTACCGCGCACATGCTTGGAAGCGTGCGCACCCTCGAGCCGGGCCAGGTTGAAAAGCTTAAAGCACTGCGCACCGCCTATGGCGTCACCGGCCGCGCCTGGTATCCATAGCGCCCATTGTATTTGTATATTGCCATGTTGGCGTACTGGCCTCGGGCCTTGAGTGCTTCTGCACATATAGGCGCTGTTGCCGCCTCGGCGGATATGGCGCAACCCGGACTCTTGGAACGGCTTTGCAAAAGAAGAGCGGCGCGGCCAAGAGTTCACCCAGCCGCGCCGCATGTGTATAGATGAGATTGGCCTGCGGGCTATGGCGTTTCATTCAGCAGGCGATAGAGGCTCGAATTGACCCCAAGCACAAATTCGCTGCCCTCGGGGGTCGACGACTCGATGACCTCGATGGACTTCATGAACTCATAGAACTCCGGCTCGCTTTCGACGGCTTCGAGAAACACGCGCAGCGACTCCGCGTCGCCCTCGCCCCGCAACTCCTGGGCTTGACGCTCCGCCTCCGCCAGGAGAATCTCGACTTCCTTGTCGGTCGTAGCCTTGATGATTTCCGCCTCTTTGCGGCCCTCGCTCCGGTATGCTTTCGAGATGCGTGAGCGCTCCGCCTGCATGCGCCCGAAAACAGCCTGCATGTTCTCCGGCATCAATTCCGCTCGCTTGATGCGAACGTCAATAATGTTGATGCCATAGTCTGAGCGTGCGGTTTCGTTCGACACTTCGGTCACCGTCTTCATAATGGCCTCGCGCCCTTGCTCGATAGATTCGCGCATGGTTTTGCTGACGCGCGCCTCGATGTCTTCCGCGTCGAATGGCTCGTCCTCCGCGGCCGCCTCGGTTACGGTGGTCGCGTCCGGCTGATAGACGTGCTCGTTCGTTGTCCGAATGACCTCGATAAGATTGTTTTTGCCGAGTTCCTCACGCATGACCGAGTAGATGATGTTGTCGAGGGTCTGCCGCGCATTGTTTTCATTCCGCACGCGAACCCGGAACAATAGCGGGTTCTCGATCCGCCAGCGGGCGAAGTTGTCGACAATCATCTTCTTCTTGTCGCGCGTGATGATGTCGCGCGGTTCGGCATCATATTCAAGCACGGTATCCGGAAAGCGCTCGGCTTGCTCGATGAACGGCAGCTTCAGATAGAGCCCCGCCCCCTGATGCACACTGACGTTGGCGTAGGATTCCCTGCCATCCTCGCCTTGGCGGCGGCCTGAGGTCAGGATGCTTTCCTTGAGCGCGGCGAAGTTTTCCGTCTCGCCGACAATCACCCGCACAGGACGGTTGAACCGCGTCACGACAACTTGTTCGCGCTCGTCCACGATGTAGCTGCAGGTCAACAGCACGGAGACGACCACGAGCACGGCCAACAATCCGACGGTGGCTATGGTGTTCAGTCGCATTTACTTGTTCCTTTGCGCTTGCGTTCGGGTCCGGTTGCTGGCAGTCGCTGAACTGGGAGCGTCTTCCGGCTCTTCGCGTGCGGCCGTTACCGCCGGCGGCATGCCGCCGCCCAGGGCCTTAAGGTTTACCAGCCCGGCATTCTCATCGATAATCGTCAATTGCAGCTTCGGCAGGAGCTTCTCCATCGCCTCCAAATACATGCGCTGCCGCGTCAGTTCCGGTGCGGCCTTGAACTGCTCCGCGATAGAGGTGAAGCGCGCGGCCTCGCCCTCTGCCTTTGCAATCCGCGCTTCCATATAGCCTTCGGCGGCGCGGACAATGCGCTCCGCTTCACCCTCGGCTTGCGGCAGCCGCTCTTCGCGGTAAGCTTCCGCCTCGTTGATAAACTGTTCCCGTTCTTCGCGCGCCGTCGCGACGTCTTGGAACGCGG
>CAZLBS010000496.1:0-3167 GCA_964557505.1 uncultured Nitrospiraceae bacterium
ATCTCGCGCGATTCTCCCAGCGTGTCGAAGGTTTCCACCGTGCGCACGAAAGATTCGCCCGCTGCCGTCGCCGAGTTCGCATTGCCCACCAGCACGACGTTCTGCGTCGCGCGCACGAGCGATTCCGCGCCTACCGGAATGACGATGTCTTGCACGGGCTGCGTCGGGTCGATGTTGCCGGCATCATCGGCGAGAAAGCCTTGCACGGCAAAGCCTGTTGCCGGGTCGGTCAGCGCCCCGTTGGCATCCACGCCAAAGGAGCCGTCTCGCGTATACAACTGCTGCGTGCCATCGCTGACCACGAAGAATCCATTGCCCTGGATGGCAAGGTCCGAGGCAATGCCTGTGGTAAACAGTGAGCCTTGACTATAGTCCACATCAATGCTGGCGATGCGTACGCCAAGGCCCACCTGTTGTGGGTTCACCCCGCCGAAGCGGGCGACCGGCTCTTTCGGCCCGGCAAGCGTTTGCGAAAACAAATCCTGAAACAGCACGCGCGACCCGCGGTAGCCCGTCGTGTTGACATTGGAGATGTTGGCCGCGATGTTGTCCAGATTCGTCTGGTTCGCCTGCAGGGCCGTAACCCCGGTGAAGAGAGACGATGCCATGGTTCTTATCCTCTCGTAGCGCCGCTTCGGTCGGTCCGCGGCGCGAAGGCGTCCCCGAAGGGGTCCCGCCTTATGGTGGTTGCGTTCATATCTGCCTGATTGTTGCTGGGCGCCAATGTTGCCGCGCCGCCTTGAGGCACGACGACAGCGCTATCGATTTGCGTGAAGACCGCCCCCTGCGCGGCGTCGGGCGTCATCGCAGTGATCACCGTGCGGTTGGGCACGCTGGCAATCAACGCATGCTGCCCAACGAGGAGCAAGGTTTCCCGTGCGCCTTTGGCAGCCGCCTCGTCAAGCGCCTGACCAATCCGCGCGGTGAACTCCGGGCCTATGGACACGCCCCGTTGCTCGAGCCGCGCACGCGCATGCGCCGAAAAGCGCACCTCGCCCGTAGCCGGTTGGGCAGCGGGGTTGACGGCGGGTCTGGCTGCTGCCGCCTGCTGGCCGCGCAGCACCTCCGCGAAAGAAGTTTGCTCCGTAGCCGGGGATTGGCCAGGCCGTGCCTGCCGAACAGGCCGGGCGCCAGGGGCCGCTCCCATCTCGGGCAGCGCCGGAGCGCCGATTCGTTCAATTGCCATGGCTAGCTCACGCGCTCGATGGCGTCAAGCCGGATCGACCATTCGCCTACCCGCACGCGTGCCGTGACATCTACAAGCGTCACCGCCTCCACCGGACCTTCAATCAAGCTGCCGTCTGGAGCCGTCGCCGTGACGTTCCGGCCGACGAGCGACGAAGCCGTCAAGAAGTTCTGCTGCTCAATCGTGCTGCTCAACTGCTCGAAGCTGGCGTTCAGATTCTCCATCTGCTCCAGCGACGAGAACTGCGCCAACTGCGCGATCATCTCAGTGTTGTCCACGGGTTCGAGCGGGTCCTGATTCTGCAACTGCGTCACGAGCAAGTTGAGAAAGGCGTCGCGGTCGAGTTCTTCCTCGGCCGTGGCCGCGCCCGTCTCGATTGGGTTCGTGCCCTGCTGCTTCGACACCTGCATCGAGACCTCCACCGGCAGCCTCCCCAGGGCATCGGCCCGGGCAAGCGAGGAAGCCTCCATCTTCGCGTCGAGGCGTTGCTGCGGCGTCGGACTCAATAGCCCGGACCGGTTTGCCCCAACGCTCGGCAATACGTTCATGTGCTGATTCCTTTCCGTTTTCATGCATCATCTGTTCGGCTTCAAACGAACATGTTGAGGGTTCCGCCGTGATGGACGCGCCGCGGGGCCTCCACGGCCGGCGGCTCGCCGGCAGGGCCATCGAAGCTGCCCGCCCCCGCGGCGCCGCGTTGCTGCGTTTGGCCGCGTTCGCCATGGCCGCTGTCGCGCGCCAGATACTGCCCCGCGTTCGCATCGGCCGAGACGGTTACCCGTCCCACCTGCATGCCCTCGCGTTGCAACGCATCCCGCAATTGCGCCAGCTGGGCTTCCAGCGCTTCACGCACGGCGCCATTCGCCGAGGCCAATTGCACCTGCACCCCATCGCCCAGGGCCTGCACGCTCACGCGCAGTTCACCGAGGCTTTCGGGGGCAAGCCGCACGCTCAGCGTCCGCTCGCCATTGCGCAGCCCCATCCTCACATGGTGGATGGTCTGCTCTTGCAGCGCCCGCATGCCCGACGGCTCGGAAAGCCAAGCCCGGGCTGCCTCGGAAGGCGAGGCCCATGCCTGTTGCGCGCCGGGTGCGCCTGCTTGCTGCTCGGCGCCAAGCACGCGGCCTGCCGCGAAGCTGCCCGCTTCCGCAGACGCCATGGCCTGCGGCTGCACGGCCGGTTGCACGTCGAGCGCGGCACGGTGCATCAACACCTGCCCGCCCTCCGGCTGGATGCCTTGGCCTTGGCTTGGAAGCGCCTCCAAGACATGCGCCTGCTGCTGGCCCAGTTGGGCGAGCGCCGTCCGCCATTCCGCGGGCAGCGATGCCGCGCCGGTCCAGTGCTCCGTGCCAGGACTTGCAGTGAGGGCAGCGAAGCCATGGCCGTCAGCTTGGGCCTGCGCCAAGGGAGGCTGGCCCTCTCCAGATGCCGCGGCGAGCGCCGCCGGAGAGGGTTTCAGCGTGTGGGACGCCGTACTCCGAAGCAACTGACTGCCTTGCGCCTGGAAGACGCCTGGAATCGCCGCTATGACGGCCGGCTCACTCGCGGCTAGCACAGACGCCTCCGCTGCCGCCGGCTTGCTGCTCGAGCCAGCTTCGCCATCCGCCTCCTCGATCCCGGTTGAGGTCGTCTCAACTGCGGGCTCCTGCCCGCTGTGCGAGATGGCCTCTTCAGGAATCGCAGGCGCTTCTCCAGCCGCGGCCTCGAGGTCCGCCGTCAACGCCTCCACGTTGCTGGCATCAACCGGGACCGTTCCCGGCGCATTGCCCAAGAATGCATCCAACCCCGTGATCCGCGTGCCATCCGGCATGATGATCACGGCGTCGACGGGAATCGCCTCGGCATCGAGCCCCGGAAGGATCTGGCCATCCGGAGAAATGGCGACAGGCTTGCCGGTCAGTTTGGCTATCGCGAGGGCCTGCGATTCCGCCAGTGCTTGGGGAAAGGTCCCTTGCCCAGCCGAAGCCGAGCCAGCCGTTCC
>CAZLBS010000497.1:0-3166 GCA_964557505.1 uncultured Nitrospiraceae bacterium
GGCCAACTGCCGGGAAGACAGCGAGAGTTCGCGCGTCGACACGCCCCCGAACGATGCCAACAGGCCGCCGCCTTCCGCCCCTGCCGCTTGCGACTGAGACTGCTCGATGCGCGTCGGGTGCAAGTGCTGCTCGCGCAGCTTCCGCCGGGCAATCGCCGCGGTGTCGGCGTCGATCACGCCCCGCATCGTTTTGCCGCCCTTGCCGATGGCTTGATATTCGAATACGGGCACCGGACGCTTACTCCGTCAATTCTTCAATGACATCGTCGCGGGTCACGCGCATCACTTCTTCGATGGTCGTCTTGCCGCCGAAGGCCTTTACAGCCCCATCTTCCCGCAGCGTCCGCATGCCTTCTTTGCGCGCCTCGCGTTTCACCACATTCGAATCCGCCCCGCTCAACACAATCTCCTGAACATGCGGCGTCATCACGAGCAATTCAAAAATGCCGAGACGGCCAAAGTAGCCGCGGTGCTGGCACCGATCACAGCCCGGACCGCGCCACGCGCGCACCGCGGAAATGTCTTCCACCGGCGCCCCCAATTCACGCACGCTCTCCGCGTCGGGTATGAACTCTTCCTTGCAGTGATTGCAGATGCGCCGCACAAGACGCTGCGCCATGATGGCGATGGTCGACGAGGTAACCAGGAAGGGCTCGATGCCCATGTTCACCAGACGCGTCACCGCGCCGGCGCTGTCGTTCGTGTGCAGCGTGGCAAACACGAGGTGGCCTGTCAGCGATGCCTGGATGGCCATCTCCGCCGTTTCCATGTCGCGAATCTCGCCGACCAGAATGATGTCCGGGTCTTGGCGCAGGATGCTGCGCAGCCCAGCCGCGAAGGTCAGCCCAATCTTCGGGCGAACTTCGATCTGCCCGATGCCCGGCATCTGATATTCAATCGGGTCTTCAACCGTAATGATGTTCTTTTCGGGCGAGTACGCACGCTGCAGGGAGGCATAGAGCGTCGTCGACTTGCCCGAACCGGTCGGCCCCGTCACGAGCACGATGCCGTGCGAGCTTTGGATGAGCTTATCGACCAAGGAGTAATCGCGCTTGTCCATGCCCAAGGTATCGAGCCCGAACGAGAAATCGCTCTTCTCGAGAATACGCATTACCACGCGCTCGCCGTATGCCACGGGGATGATCGAGACGCGTATGTCGATTTCCTTGCCGCTCAGGCGAATCTTGATGCGGCCGTCCTGCGGGAGCCGGTGCTCCGCGATGTTGAGCCGCGCCATGATTTTGACGCGCGAGACCACTGCCGGATGCTGCGAACGGGGAATGTCGAAGCGCTCATACAGCACGCCATCAATGCGGTAGCGCACCTGCACCCGCCGTTCGAAGGGCTCCACGTGTATGTCGGACGCGCGGTCCTTCACCGCGCCGCTGATCATCAGGTTGATTAGCTTGATGATCGGCGCCTCGTTCGCAAGATCGAGCAGGTCGCGGTCCGTTTCCATGCCTTCGATGATCGTGCCGTCGCCGCCCTCTTCCGCCCCATAGGTAATCGTGTCGATCAAGTCGGACGCGTTCTCGCCCTGCTGCTCGAAGTAATTGTCGATCACGTGCTGAATGTCGGCCATGCGGCACAGCACCGGTATCACCGCCCCCCCTAAGAGCAAGCGCAAATCATCGAGCGGCAGCAGATTCACCGGGTCGTTCACGGCTACATAAAAGGCGGAGCCATTCTGGCGGTACGGCACCATGGCGTATTCGCGGATGAAGCTGATCTGCACTTTCGTCGTCAGCGCGGAATCGATCTTCTCGCGAATGTCATGTTCGAAGGGAATGCCGAACTGCGCACTCAATGCATTGAGCACATCGTCCTCTTCGCAATACCCAATGTCGATCAACAACTCGCCGATCCGTTTCGGGCGAATCTTCTGCAGCTCGAGCGCCTCGTCCACCTGCTCGGCATGCACCTTGCCGGTGTCGAACAAGATCTCTCCGAGCAACCGCGATTGCTTGCTCATGGCTGGCCCACCTCGCCGCGGTTAAACTTGTTCGCGGCCCCAGGACCTCCTCCAACGAGGCGGCTGCTCTCTTCGACGCTCGGACGCGTGCGGGCGCGTTCGCGGAAGCGCTGCGGCACTTTTTTGAGGAAGCCCTTCTCGAACAGCGCATCGACATTGGCCGCCTGGAAGTGCTCGAGACTGCTCTGCGTAAAGCGCGTCATATCCGTGCTGTCTTTAACGATGAACGGCGTGACGAGCACGACCAAATTCCGCTTGCCGCGGCTGTTCGACGTCGCCCGGAAGAGCCATCCCACAAGCGGCAAATCGCCCAAGGCCGGGGCCTGGCTCCGGTTCCGGTTTACATCCTCGCTGATGAGCCCGCTCAAAATCCCCGTCGAGCCGTCCTTAATGCTGACGGAGGTGGTCACCCGCGAGAGCGACACGGTGGGACCGAGAATATTTACATCCGCGCCCACATCCGAGGCGACGGTTTGCGACACCTCGACCTCGAGGTCCAGATTCACGTAATCGCCTTCGCTGATTTGCGGCGTCACGTCCAGCTTGATGCCGACCTCTTCACGCTGAATGTTGTTGAACACCGTACGGCCCGTGGCGGCCTGGTCCAGCGAAGACGAAGAGCCCGTGATAAAGGGCACCTCCTGACCAACGGTGAACGATGCTTCCTCGTTGTCGAGCACCGTCTGGCCGGGCTGCGACAAGATGTCGGTGTCGGTCGCGGTCTCCACCATATCCAGCAGCAGCGGAATGTTGGGGATCTCAACCTCCGTGCCTGAAACCGGGTCCGTAATGGTGGTCGTGCCGTCGATGATGCCCACCGCCGTGCCCGCGCCAGCGACGGCGAGCGGACCCGTGGTGATGGCGTTTGCAAGGTTGACCACGTTGTTCAGCGCGAAAAAGTCCGAATCATCCAGGGCGGCGCTTTCCACCCGGATGTTGAAGTCATCGCTGATGGTGACGTCCATGATCACGGCTTCCACGTGCACCTGGCGCCGGGGCACATCCAACTGCGCGATAATGGTCTGAATGGTGCGGTAGTCGGCCGGGGACGCCACGACCAGCAAGGCATTGGTCTGCGCATATCCGGTAATTTGAACGCTCTTCTCGAACGGCTGAATCTCGCCCGTGGGCCCGCCGCCGCCGCCTTCCGTTTCGGCGCGCGGCGTCACCCCTCCAAGCATTTGGTTCAGGGCC
>CAZLBS010000498.1:0-3164 GCA_964557505.1 uncultured Nitrospiraceae bacterium
GGAGGTGCTTCGGAAACAGGGCGTGCGCGCTGAACTCCATGAACGGTTCGCCTTTGACGCGGGCAGCTTTTCGCTCGTACACGCATTCAATGTTTGGCCGCCTGAGCACTTGGAAAACTTCATTACGCGCGTGCGCTTCGCGGGCGTTCCGGTTGTATTGTCCCCGATCTTTATGGACCTCTCGGAGCGCAAGACCTATAACGATCGCGTGCCAGCGCTCTTTGAAGACGGCGCGGCTCCAGCCGAGATCGATCTTGCTCTTCGCCGCATCCGAGAAGAGCGGGCGGCTGATCTGGAGGCGGGACGCTGGCCGGCCGAATTCATGCCGGGCTACTTCGCCAGCGTGCGGCGGGTCGTCGAAGAGAGCGCGCACATCATCTGTCTGAGCAAGAAAGAGCTGCAGATGCTAGAGGCCATCGGCACGCAGTTGCCGCCTGCCCGTGTGGTGCACAACCCGGTGCTGAACGGCGAACTGTTCGCCAAGGGCGACCCGGCCCTATTCGAACGCGAGTTTGGAGTGAAGGACTACATCTTGTGTGTAGGGCGCATTGAAGCACGCAAGAACCAACTCATGCTTCTGCATGCCCTGCGCGATACAAATCTCCCCATCGTGCTCATTGGGCACATCGCGGAGCCCGCCTATGGCGAGAAAGTGCAGGCGTTCGCGGGGGACAATGTCTTGTTCGTGGATCGCCTGCCGGGCAATAGCGACATTCTCGCCTCTGCGTACGCGGGTGCACGGGTCTTCACCTTGCCAAGCTGGAGCGAAGGGGCGCCGTTGTCCGCGCTCGAGGCCGGCGCCGCGGGGTGCTCTCTGGTGCTCTCCGATCGCTCGGGCGAGCCGGAATACTTCGAAGGCCATGCGCGCTTCATCGACCCTGCCGACCCAGGCGCCATGCGCGCGGCCATACTCGAAGCATACGAATCGCCGCGCAGCAAAGCGGACCGCGATGCACAGACGCAGTTTGTCCTGCAAAACTATAGTTGGGACATGCACGCCGGGGCGACGCGCGAGGTGTATGAGCGGGTGCTGGACGAAGCCGTGCCATCGGCCGGTGCGGCGCCCCAGCCATTTCGGCAAGGCTGCACAATCTACCTTGATATCTCGCAGGGCGCCTATCACTTTACCCCGCCAACCGGAATTGCCCGGGTTGAACAGAAGATGGCGCTGCATCTAAAGCGGCAGCTAGGCGAGCGCGTGCAATTGGTCATGCACCACCGGGAATTGCGGCTGTTCATCCCATTGACGCTGGAGCAAGTCGAAGCGGGTGAGCACAAGCGCATGGCCAAGAAAGAGGTCCCCATTCCGCTAGGCGACCTCGAGCAACTCGAAAAGAGTCCGCCGGGTCCCGTGGCACTGTTCGGATTCGAGCGGGGCGCCCTATTTGTCTCGTTTGGCGGCGGCTGGATTCTCAGTCAGGATTACATCAACGACCTCACCGCCATCAAGCGCATGTATGAATTGACGCTGATTTCGGCTGTCTACGACGTGATTCGAGTGAAGTTTCCGCATTGGTATCCGCCGGCGCTGAGCGCCCAGTTCCTCGAGCGTTGGGCGACCATCGTGCGGATCTCGGACATGCTCATGACCGATTCGGAATGCGCGCGCGGCGACATCATCGAGATGGCCGGCCAGCATGGCTTGCCCGAACCCACGGTGCATCCGTTCCGCTTGGGCGACACCATCGATGTGCCCGCCGATGCTGACGATTCGGAAGTGCCGCACTTGGAAAAACTCGTTGGCGACCACGGGTTTGTTCTCTGCGTGAGCGCCTTCGATATCCGCAAGAACCATTACCTGCTCTATCACGTTTGGAGCCGCATGTTCGAAGAGTACGGCGAGCGGACGCCGCATCTCGTGCTGCTGGGCGCACAAAGCCACCGTGTCAAAGAACTGATGTCGGTCATTGGCGAAGATGCACGGATGAGCCGGCGCATCCACGTGCTCCATCACGTCGAAGATGGCGGACTGGATTGGCTCTACCGGCATTGCTTATTCACGCTCTATCCCTCTTTGTATGAGGGATATGGCATGCCAATCGCGGAGAGCCTTGCATACGGCAAGCTTTGCCTCTGCTCGAACACTTCGTCGATGCCTGAGATTGCGCCCAACTTAACCGTCTTGATTGATCCGCTCGACTTCAAGAGTTGGTATGCGCAGGTGGTTGCTTACGCCTTCAGTCAAGCGGCGCGCGAGGCGAAAGCGGCGCACATCCGCAGCACATTCAAGCCGACAACGTGGGACGATAGCGTCAACATGGTGATGCCGCATGTGGAAACGGCACGCCCGGTAACGGCTTCCTTCCCGATGTATACGCTTACGAAGCCCATCATTTTCAAGACGCGCCCCACGGGCCGGGTCTATCATGCCCCGGCCTTCATGGCAGGCGGATGGTCCAATTCGGAATCGGCGGGCGCCTGGTCGTGCTGCAGGACGGCAGCCCTCGGCATGCAGTTCGGCGCACAAGCACGCCATGCGCCTATTGTCATGGCCGCTTGCGTCGAGCGCCTGCACAACCGCATCCATTCCGCGACGATTGCCTCGGTCGCCGTCAATGGGATTCGCGTGAAAGAATGGCATGTAGGATCTTGCCAGTGGCGGCGTGCCCTTTTCACGCGCAGCACATTGGAAGCCCACCGCGAGGACGGGGCCAGCATCATCGAGTTCACGTTCCCCAACGCCTTCCGGCCAATCGACCATCAACTGCGTCAAGAAAGGCGCTTGCTGGGATTGCTTTTCCAACACGTCGAGATGCATGCCGCGGTGCGCTTTGCCACGCCTCCGGATACGGCGCTTGATTTGCGGCAAGCCGCCGCGAACGCTGTGCCAGACCATCTCGGGGCAAGCGGCTGGTATGCGGACCCGGCATTGGGCTTGCGGATGATCGGCCATGAATCAATTCTGGTGCTGGACATCGGCGCACGGCCTGAAGAAACCGTTATCCTGCGGTTGCACCTTGGCAATGGCACGGGCGGCAAGGCCGATGCGGTCTCGGGAGAAGTGCGCCAGATTACGCCGCAGACCCGGGCCGATACCCAGGATGATGGGAAGAACGGACACACGGTCTCGGTCTTGGCGGATACAGAAGTGTTGACCATGCTGGTCTCCCCTGACTCGCTGGTGGACGGCCGCTACTGCATCCTGGAGTTCGTCTCGGCGGCCC
>CAZLBS010000499.1:0-3163 GCA_964557505.1 uncultured Nitrospiraceae bacterium
TGCGCGTCTGTACTCGGTTCGGTCAAAATAATGAAGGTGTGTACCGGAAGAACGCGGTTCTGCGTAAAGCCTGCGCCGGCGCTATACCCATTCAGCGCCAAGACCACCTTGCCAGCCGTCACGTCTCCCCCCTCGGTGACGATGCGAATCTGTTTGCCGTCGTGAAGTTCGCGCATCGGCGTGCGTTCGTAGATCTCGACCCCGAGTTGTAGCGCCCGTTGCTTCAGGCCATGAATGAGTTTGGCGGGATTCACAGCGCAGGGATGCGGATCGTAGATGCCGCCGAGAAAGCGGGCGCTGTGGATGAACTCGCGCAAGGCCGCGCCTTCGAGCCAGCGGAAATCGAAATCAAGGTCTTGACCCAGCTGCGCCTCATGCCGAAGTCGGCTGACTCGGGCGGGGCATGTGGCCAGCAGCACGTATCCTGTTTCCTCGAGATCGCAATCGATGCCCGCCTCCTTGATTTGCCGCTTGACGTGCGCGACGGCCCGGTAGGTAAGACGGTAGGCGCGCCGGGCCTCCTCCATGCCGAGCCGCCGCACGCAATCGGTCAGATCCCATCCGAGCAAGGGCATCACGAAACCGCCGTTTCGCCCGCTTGCGCCATGGCCGCAGACATCGCGCTCGAGAAGCACCACGCGCATTCCCGGCGCCCGGCGCTTCAGCTCGATCGCGGTGGAAAGCCCCGTGTATCCGCCGCCGGCCACGGCAACATCGCACTGCGTGTTGGTGCTTAGGCGGCCGCAAGGCGCTGCTGGAATCGTTTCCTGCCAGTAGCTCACGGGCTGATAGTGCTCGCTAGCATCGAAAGCGGGAGACACGTGGCGAAAGGCTTCATCACGCTGAACGAGGTGCATGGAGGCTCCCTCCGTGGGGGATGCGACACGCTACCACAAGCCCTCCGAAGGGGCAACTCCAGGCCCCATGGGATCCTCCCGTGGTTTGACACGTTCACGCCGCGAGCCGTAGCCTCTGCCCATAGCTGCATGGGGGCTAGCAACGGGAGTGTGCACGGGCCTGCCCGCGCCGGAAAACAAGTGGATACAGTGAGATCATGAGCAAGTCGAAGAAAGCCGAAACGCAGAACGGCGGCGGTTCCGGCGCGCGCAAGTCCTGGGGGCGCGACGCCCTATGGTGGGTCATTCTTGTCCTCATCTTCTTTGGCGTGTTTTTCGGCATGCAGCGGGTATTGGCCCCATCGCCCGCCGAGCGCGCGGCCACGGGCGAAGGGACGCAATTGGCGCCCGCGGATGCCGAAGGCGAGCCCATCCGCACGCCCGAGCTGAATACGGCCATTACCGAAATGCTCGACCTGTTCGTGGACGAGCCGCCCGCGGATCCGCCGATGTTCACCGTGGTGCATGCCTGGCCAGAAGAAGAAGGCCCTGTCTTCGCCGAACTGCGCAGCAACGGCTTGCGCCTGGGAAAGGGCTGGGCGGACGCTGGCTCGTGGGATGCCTCAATCACCCAGGCGATTCTCGCGGCCGAGGCCGATGCCGAGGCTGCTGGCCGCGCCGGCCCGGTGACGGCTATCGTCCTGGCGCTCACGCATGACTGGTTTCCCTTGAGCGAGACGCGCTACGGAAAACTGACCAATGACATGCGCGGGGTCTTTGCCTTGGAGCTTGATTACGATGGCAATATCGTCCGCCACAGTCCGACGGAGAGCGTCAGTCAGAACCGCGGCCTCGAGCGCTACCAAGAGTTGCACCAGAAAGAGCTGGGCGTATCCGAGCAATTGTATGAACTGGGAGGGTTGGTGCGCCTTGCGCCGGCTTATCAATTCTTGCTTACCGAGCAAGACGGGGGTGCATTTTCTGTCGAGCCCATGTTCCGCGGCAATCAATTCGTGCCGATGACCGCCGTGACGCAAGCAAACGTGCAGGAACTCGCTAATCAACTGGAATCGTGGATGTGGACCAATCTTCACGAGAACGGCCGCATGACCTATCTGTGGTGGCCTAGTCCCATGGAGGAGCCTTCCGGCTACAACAACATGATTCGTCAGTTCATGGCCTCCGTGTGTCTTGGACGATCGGCGCAACGGGCGGGCGACGATGCCCTTCTCGAGCGGCAAGCCGAGAACATTGCCTACAACTTCGAGAACTTCTATCACGAGGAAGAGGACTTCGGCTTGATCGAGCACGAGCGGGGGATAAAGCTGGGGGCGGTCGGCCTCGCCCTGCAAGCGCTTCTGGAACGGCCCGACCGGGAACGCTATGCCGATTGGCAGAATGCATTGCTGCGGACGACCTTCTACCTGACCAATGCTGACGGCTCGATGCACACGTTCTATCCGAAGGACAGCCCACGCCAAGGGGCCAATCAAAATTTCTATCCCGGCGAGTGCCTGTTGGCGTGGGCGACGCTCTACGAACTCGAGCCTGACGACGCTCTGCGGGAGCGCTACATGCGGGTCTTCGAGTATTACCGAACCTGGCACCGGCGCAACCGCAATCCGGCGTTCATTCCCTGGCACACTCAGGCGCACTTCATCATGTGGAAGGCAACGCGGGAAACGGAACTGGCCACCTTTATTTTCGAGATGAATGACTGGCTCGTAGACACCATGTCGCAGTGGGAGGGCGTGGCCTACGACGACATGCGCGGGCGCTTCTATGCAGGCGGAGGGCGGTATGGTCCGCCGCATTCATCCAGTACGGGCGTCTATCTTGAGGGATTGATTGATGCGTTCGAGTTGGCCCGCACCGTCGAAGACACGCAACGCATGCAAGTCTACCGTCAGGCCATTTGCCGCGGTCTGCGCAGCGTGATGCAACTCGTCTTCGCCGATGATGTCGACATGTTCTATGTGGGCGATCACTACCGGGAGCGGACCTTGGGCGCCGTGCGCGAAACGGTCTACGACAACGTCGTGCGGGTGGACAATGTACAGCACAACTTGATGGGCATCTACAAAATCCTCGATACGTTCAGCGAAGAAGACTTTCTGTTGGGCTCGGGGCAACCCTTGGAGACTGCCAAATGAGGCCGCTTGTTTGGGTAGCCGTGCTCGGCCTGATGTCCGCGATGGCGGCCGCCGCTCCGTTCGAAACCGCGCATGAAGGGGCCGTCTACCGCGCCGAAGAAGGGGGCTATGCCTGCTACCGCATCCCCGCCGTGGTGCTCGGGCCCGGCGGCGATACCCTGCTTGCTTTTGCCG
>CAZLBS010000500.1:0-3159 GCA_964557505.1 uncultured Nitrospiraceae bacterium
ACGAGGACCTTCGCGTGGAGAGCGCGCAGGCGACCGTCGATATCGGTTTCCCGGGCTATGCCATCGGCGGGGTCAGCGTGGGGGAATCGCGCGAGGAGATGATGGCCGCGGTCGAGTGGTGCGTGCCGCGTTTGCCCAAGGACAAGCCACGTTACCTGATGGGTGTCGGCCCGCCCGAGGATGTGCTGGAGGCCATCGCGCGGGGCATCGATATGTTCGACTGCGTCATGCCGACGCGCAATGCACGCAACGGCTCCCTGTTTACTTCGCGCGGGCGGGTGCATGTGAAGAATCAATCCTGCCAGCAGGATTTCGGGCCGATCGACCCGGGCTGCCCTTGCCCATTGCTCGAGCGGTACTCGATGGCGTACCTCAGCCATCTCTACCGCGCGGGCGAGATCTTGGCCTTGCGGCTCAATACTTTACACAACGTTCACTACATGCTATCGTTGTGTGCTCATGCGCGCCGTGCCATTTTCGACGGGTGCTTTGCATCCTTCAAGGCACGCACCTTGGCCGGTTACGCCGCCTGACGCGCGCCTGCCACGACCCAAGTACAGGAGATCCCGTCCCCAGTGTCGGACGAAATACTACTCATTATCTGGCGCAATGCAGTGCTTTCCGCGCCGGCGGGGAGCCCGGGCAACGGGGGCGAGGGGCAAGCGCCTCCGGGCCTGTTCGACCCGAGCTTCGTGCTCATTCTGCTGGCGATGTTCGGCGTGATGTACTTCCTCGTCATCATGCCGCAGCGCCGCCGTGAAAAAGAGCGGCAGGAGTTGCTGCAGAACATTCAAAAGGGCGACCGGGTCATTACGACGGGCGGCGTCTTTGGAACGGTGATTAAGCTGAGCACCCAGAAGGTGGTCCTTAAGGTCAATGATGCGCCGGGCGGTGAATTGACCTTCCTGCGTGAAGCGATTGCGCGGGTGGTGCAGAAGAAGGGGGAGAAGGCCGCCGACGAGGACGATGCCGCGGATGTGGAGGAAGCGGCGTCGTCGTAAGGCGCCGCGCACGAACGGGCTTCGCATCGCAGATCCTCGTCCCGGCAGGTGGCTCGGGGCGCATTCGGCAGCGGGTATCGGCCCCGGAAGCAACACACCTTATCCCGGGGACGCAGGTAAAAAACGGAGATTCCCATGCAAACGCATTTGGCACGCACCGTATTGATCGCGGGCGTCATGGTGCTCGCGCTCGTTTATGTGTATCCCACGATTGGCTGGATGACGCTACGCGAAGAGGCGCGGCAAGAGCGCCTTCAGCAATGGCAAGAAGAAGACCGGCAATTCGTCGAGCGGAATGCCTTCGAAGAGTTCTGGCATGGCGTGCAGCGCTGGGCCAATTTCGACCGGGACTGGGTGATCAACTTGGGCCTCGACCTGCAGGGCGGCGTCCATATGGTCGTGGGGATTGACGAAGACAACATCCCGCCTGAATTGCTGGAGACCTATCAGGAGCAAGGGTTCACGGAAGAGGCCATCGACCGGGAACTGCAGCAACAGGTCTTGCAGCGCATCGCCCGGCGCATCGCGGAATTTGAAGCGAAAGAGCCCGTCATCCAGGCCATGGGCGACACGCAAGTGCAAATACAGCTGCCTGGTGAGAAAGACGTGAACCGGGCGACTGAACTTATCATGCGCACGGCCTTCCTCGGGTTTCATATCGTTGCCGGCACGAACGAAACGCTGCAGGCCATCCGGGCAGTGGAAGAGGCCTACCCGGATGAGTTTGCCCCGTTCCTGATTCAGCCCAACCCGAACAACCCCCAGTTTCGCGTCCCGGTAGAGTATGCGCCGCAGATCATCGATGTGATTGAAAAGGCGAATGCGAACGAGGGCTTGCTGCCTGAGGGCAAGATGTTCGCGGTGGCCAAACAGCCAAAGCCGAATGAGCCGCCCTTCCGCGACCTGTATCTGGTCGAGGAACAGCCGGGTGCGACGGGCGACATTCTGCGTGTGGCCTATGCACGGCCCGACCAGGAAAGCCTTCGCGGCAATTGGATGATCGGGTTTGAGAACAACGCCGAGGGCTCGGCCAAATTCGCGCAGCTGACGGAGCAGAATCAAGGCCGGCAGATGGCCATCGTTTTGGATGGCATCGTCGTGGGCGCGCCGACCATCCAGCAGCGCATCAGCGCCCAAGGCTCCATTACCGGCAACTTCTCGATGCAAGAGGCGCAGGACTTGGCGATCGCGTTGAACAGCGGCTCGCTGCCCGTGCCGATCGAGGAAGAGATGACCGGCGTGGTCAGCGCGACGCTTGGGGCCGACTCGGTGCGCCGCGGGGTGACGGCCGCGCTCGCGGGGATCGCCATCGTGGCCGTCTTCATGATGGTCTACTACCTCTTCGCCGGCATCGTCGCGGTGGTATCGCTGGCGTGCAACGCCCTCCTTGTGTTGGCGCTGCTCTCCTATTTCAACGCGACGCTCACCTTGCCGGGCATCGCGGGCCTCATCTTGACCATCGGTATGGCGGTGGATGCCAACGTGCTGATTTTCGAGCGCATTCGAGAGGAGATACGCAACGGCAAGGCCCTGCTATCGAGCATCGAGAGCGGCTTCAGCCGGGCAACCGTGACCATTCTCGACGCGAACATCACGACGCTCATTACCGCCGCGGTGCTCATGGAAATCGGTACGGGCGCGATCGAGAGTTTCGCCATTACCTTGAGCATCGGCGTGGTGACCAGCGTGTTCGCCGCCTTGGTCGTCACGCGGGCCATCGTCGAATTCGCGGCGGAACGGGGCTTGATCAAGTCGCTCAAGATGATGGCGATCATCAAGGAAGATACGCACGTCAAGTTCTATTCGCGCCGCCGGCCGGCGTACATCTTTAGCATAGTGGCCATGGTGGCGGGCGTATCGCTCGCCGGCTACGGCATCGGCACCGGCGCCATGCTTGGGCCCGAGTTCACCACGGGCACGACGATCATTGTGCACCTCAATACGCCGGGAGAGTTGTCCAGCGGCGAGGTGCGCCAGGAGTTGGCGCAAGCGGGCTTCGCCGATCCCGTCGTGACGCGGTATGCCCAGGATGGCCTCGAAACGGAAAATAGCTTCTTCATTCGCTTGGGGGCCCAGGCCGACGTGAAGGATGCTGGCAGCTTCCCCGAAAACGCTGAGATAGACGACGCTGCCAACACGCCCGTTCTTGCGGCCGAAC
>CAZLBS010000501.1:0-3157 GCA_964557505.1 uncultured Nitrospiraceae bacterium
AACGCATAACAGACTTGAATCGCTTGACAAATAGATTAAGACGCCTTAACTTGTGCTAAGCCGCCTTAGCAATTGTGGCCGACTGGTGGCATCCACGTGATGGAAGTGGGCGGAGCCATGGAGCTTTTCGGGGTTAACACGTACAGGGCATTTGCATTGTGGCGCCGCAGGAGCGTGGTGGCACATCTCTTTGCCTGTGCCTGTGCGGCCATCGTGTGCCTCTATGCATTGGGCTTCATTCATGAGAGCCTTGGCGTGTGTGCCCCCCACTGTTCCCATCATACAGCGCACGAGGAACAGGAACCACGCGACACGGAAAGCCAAGATGCTTCGGACACTTGCGCCTTCTGTGCCTTGGTGTATGCACAAACCATTCTCCCGCAAGTCATTGGCGCCCCTGCGACACCAGCACTGTCATGCAGTCAGCTGTCGCTAAGAGCGCCGTTCGATGACTCCTGCCCCTATAGCCTTCCCCTTGGCCGCTCGCCGCCCCTTAACTCCCACCACAGCCACATCTAGCTTAAGGCGCAGACTGCTCTGTCTCCTCAGCAGTGCGTCTGCAATCTCGAAAATCTTTAGGACATAAGCGCCCTCCGCAGGGTGCGTAAGGAGCAGTGCGTTGAAACGGAATGGATTTACACTCATCGAATTGCTGGTGGTGATCGCCATCATTGGCATTTTGGCCGCGATTCTGCTGCCTGCACTTGCCCGGGCTCGCGAAGCTGCGCGCCGCGCGAGTTGCCAGAACAATCTCAAGCAATATGGTCTTATCCTGAAGATGT
The DNA here is from genome assembly GCA_964557505.1 of uncultured Nitrospiraceae bacterium. Lineage (GTDB taxonomy): Bacteria > Hydrogenedentota > Hydrogenedentia > Hydrogenedentales > CAZLBS01 > CAZLBS01. The sequence goes on from CAZLBS010000501.1 coordinate 783, forward strand.
ACAGCAATGAATCCCGCGGAGAAATCTTCGTTGACAATCAGTATTATGCCGATTGTCCCGAGGACTGCGGCATCTGGGGATTTGGCACAGGGCCCGATGGCTTTAGCCTCTATCCCGAGTACATGACCGACTGGCGGATCATGTTTTGTCCGTCCGATCCAGGGCGTTATCCCTGGGCACCCGAGTCCAACCCGATCCGCGACGGCGACCAGGCGCCGTGTGGTGAATTCACGGGTGTCAGCCCGCTCTTCTACCCGATTGACGGGGTGGACTGCGCAAATGGCCAGTATCTCGCGGCCGAAGCCATCAGCTATTTCTACATGCCAAAGGTGCTCGACGCGGAATGGACGGCGACGCTCGAGAACGTTGTCTTGCTTTCAGAGGTCTTGAATGACCGCGCGCAGTCGACCCGCGGGCAGGACATCGACCAGACGCTCTTTGAAGGCGAAACGGTTACAGCCTTTCACCTCCGCGAGGGCATTGAGCGCTTCTTGATAACGGACATAAACAATCCGTCCGCAAGCGCTCAGGCGCAAAGCACAGTGCCGATCATGTGGGACCACGCAAGCACACAGGAAGGAAGTGTCCTCGCCACGGAGTTCAACCATCTCCCGGGTGGCTCAAACCTGCTCTATCTGGACGGCCACGTTGACTTCGTGCGCTATCCCGCGCCCGATGGCGCTGAAGCAACTTGGCCGCTCTCGCGCAATATTGTCGTGAGCGGCTGGTCGCCGACGCCGTAACGTTGCGGGCACCCATCATGAAAACCAATCGCTGGACCAAACATGCGGCGGTGGCGGCGGGCCTTGTGCTCGCCGCCGCCGCTAACGCGCATTTCTTCGCCGTACACCTTACCCACTACATCGTCGATCTTGGGGGGCAGGAACACGGCGCCACGCCGCCGGCTACGGCTGCCTACATAGGATGGAGCCACATCTATCCAGTGGAGGAGCCCTTGAAGCGCGACATGCTGGGCATCTACGACCTCGTAGGTCCCAACGGCGAGCGCACGCCACTTGAGGCGAATCCTGGAGGCTTCCTCTTCGCTCCCGCGAAGCCGCAAACCGCAGGCGCCTACATCGTCCACGCCGCCTACCGTGACCACTTCTTCACCTGGTACGAAGAAGATGGTGAGGAAAAGGAATTCGACGGACCCAAAACGGGGCTGGACAACATCGTCTACTCCGGCTACTTCGAGTTCCGCAGCAAAGCACTCCTGCAAGCGAACGAGGCTGCTGTTGATGCCTTTACAACCCCGTTAGGCGACACCTTTGAACTCGTGCCGACGACGAACCCTTATGCCCAAGGGCATGACGGGACGAAGCATCTGGAGGTGAAAGTCCTTTTGGATGGAGAACCGGCGCCCGACGTCCTGGTACAGGCACGCCCTGCTTCGCACTGGCCGCGGACACGGTTTGCCCAGATGATTATCAGTGACGAGGACGGCATTGCGGAGATAGAGATTACCGAGCGAGGGCTTTGGTTAATTAGCGCCTCCATGACGCGCGATCCCCGGCCAGTATTCGCAGAGAAGTGCGACATCGAGGAGTTTATGGCGTCCCTCACCTTCGAGGCGCGCTAAGAAAGCGCGAAACGGCTTGCTATACGTCAAAGGTCAGTCAAACTGGCGATGAATGAACACAACCTGGAGGACTCATCATCATGAATGCAACACTTATGGTTCTTGCGGCAATTCTGGCACATCCCGGCCACCATCATGATCCTGGCCAATACAATGCCTACTTTGGAGAACCGGTAGAGGACCATGCCGGGCATCATCACACGGCATTCAGAAGCTTTCCCGTTGACCCCGCCCTGTACAGCGAACCGATTGCCGCGCTCATCAACGATGGCATCGTGGAAGAACACGGGGTAGAAGAATTCGCTGCCATCGTGCTTAGTCATGAGGTCCGCCAGGACATCGGCATCTATACCATCATTGGGGCGAAGATGGGCATCCTTGCAAGGGAAATGTTCGACGCCCCGAGTGGGACCGTGGAAGTGGAAGTGCACACCATTGAAGGCACCCGATTTGCGTGGGCCAAGGATGGTCTTCAGGCGGCATTGGGCAGCACCTACGGCCAAAACCTCATTACCCTGAAGCCGGCTGAATCACCTGTCCTCGAGGTGGCATTCATGTACGGCGGCGAACGCACGACCATCAAGCTTAAGCCCGCCTACCGAGAGCTTCTCATACATATTGTCGATGATGCCGTTGCAGCGCACGGGTTCATGACCGAGGCCTATTTTGCTGCGATTCGCGACGCGAGCTACAAAATCTGGGCCGACTGGAATCGCATGTCCATTTTCGAGGTGTCCTCGATGGAGACCGTTGCACCGCAGGCCCAGGCTGCTTCGCCGTCTCGGTAGAAGAA
>CAZLBS010000502.1:0-3138 GCA_964557505.1 uncultured Nitrospiraceae bacterium
GGCCATCTATGTCGCCCGAAAGAATGGCGCGCCGCCCTTGCGCGCCGCGGTGGACGGCGTTTCAGAAGTGGGCATTCCGGTGATTGCGGCAGTGACCACGACCATCGTCGCGTTCATACCAATCATCTACACGGGCGGCGTCATGGGCAAGCTTATTTTTGTGCTGCCTGTCGTCGTTATCGCGGCGCTCGCCGTCTCGTTGATCGAATGCCTCATTTTGCTGCCAGCCCACTTAAGCCACTTGCCGGACATGAATAAGGACGCGAAACCCAGGCATTGGTGGCAGCGCATGGGCCAGTTGCATTACTTCGCGAACAAACGGCTGGAGTGGTTCGCCGACAATGTCTACGGCCCCTTCCTGCACATGGCCTTGAGGTTTCGTTATCTGAGCCTTGGGTTCGCGTGGTGCTCCGCCCTATTTGCTTATGGACTTTATGAAAGCCGCATTGTCGAGTTCGAGTTTTTCCCGGACATCGACGGCGACGCGATCACCGCGAATGTCGAGTTTCCTGAAGGCACGCCAGTCTCCGTGGTGGAAGGGGCGATCGAGCAGATGGAAGCGGCCTTCTTGCGTGTGGCCGAAGACAAGGAAACGCGTTCCGGGGAGCCGCTGCTTCAGAACGTGTTCACGCTGGCCGGGGCCGCCATGCAGAATCGCGGAGCGGGCGCCCAGGGTGCACACTTAGGCGCGGTCCGGGTGGAGTTGCTTGGCTCAGCCGATCGAGGCATCCATTCGCAGGACTTGATGGCGGAATGGGAAGAGGAGGTGGGCACGGTGCCCGGCGCGCGGGCGCTGACGTTCAAGGGCATGGAGGGCGGCCTGCCCGGAGCCGCGATTGAGATCTGGCTTCTGGGAAACGACCTCGCTCAATTGCGCAGCGCAGCAGATGAACTGAAGGCGAAGCTTGCGTCGTACTCGGGCGCGTATCAGATTCAGGATGACTTGCAGCCAGGCAAGCCCGAAATTCGTCTCGAGCTAAAGGACTCGGCTCGTTCGCTTGGCCTGACCACGGCCGACCTGGCGCGCCAGGTGAACGCCGGCTACTTCGGGGAGGAAGCCCTGCGCGTGCAGCGCGGGCGCGATGATGTTCGCGTCAAGGTGCGGTATCCCGAAGACGAACGGAGCCGCATCGCCGCGTTCGAAGACATCCGCATCCGTACGCCCCTTGGCTTCGAAGTGCCGTTGCATTCGGTAGCGCACCTAGACTACGGCCCCGGGTTCAGCACCATTACGCGTGTCGATGGCTTCCGGCGGGCCGCGGTAACGGCAGAGGTGCATTCCGGCGCCGGCAACACCGACCAGATCATGGCGGAGCTGGAGAATGTGTTCTTGCCGAGATTGTTGACCGAGAACCCTGGCCTTGGGCTGTCCATTCAGGGCGACGAGCGCAACAAGGATGAATCGCTGCAGGATCTCTGGGTCACGGCTCCGCTTGCCATCATGGCAATCTACGTGATCGTGGCAACGATATTCCGGTCGTACACCCAACCAAGCATCATTCTGTTTACCGTGCCGCTTGGTGCCATCGGGGCGATACTGGGCCACTGGATTATGGGCTACAACGTCACGATTCTCAGTGTATTTGGCATTGTGGCGCTGTCGGGGGTGGTCGTGAACGACGCCATTGTGCTGATTGAACGGATCAATCAAAACCTCGCGGACGGCATGCCTTTTTGGGACGCGGTGCACCGCGGCGGCATCCGGCGGTTCCGCGCCATTTTCCTGACGACGGTTAGCACGATTGGGGGGCTGACGCCGCTGATCCTCGAGCGCGATTTCCAGGCGCAGGTGATGATCCCTATGGCGATCTCGATCGCGGCTGGCGAAGCCTTCGCGACGGTACTGACCCTTGTCTATATTCCCTGCCTGTTCTCGATATACAACGACATTCGTTGTTCCATTTATCATTTTCGCCATGGGGAATGGCCGGTACGCGAAGAGGTTGAGCCCGCCCGCGACCGCGATCGCGAACCGGATGCGGCTCAGCCGGCGGCCCCGGCGCCGGCCATCGTACAGGGTGGCGATGGGTAGCAGCGTGCGGACGGTCATAGCAGGAGGGCTCGTTCTGGCAGGGGTACTATTGTGCAATGCCGCGAAAGTGAGTGCGGAGCGGCCGGAGCAAGCAGCGCACTCCCTGCCCGGGGAGCTGACGCTCGCCGCCGCGCAGGAGTACGCGCTCGCCAACAGCCCTTCTGTCCGGGCGGTGTATGAGCAGGTGGCGCAGGCGGAAGCCCAGGTGAAGCAGGCTCGGGCACTCTACCGGCCCGCGATTACGGCGGCCTACACGGCGCGCTGGCGGTGGCTGTCGCAGTCGGATCAAGATGGCGTTGAGGATATTCTCGAAGAAGCCAGCGGCGCCCTGCAGGAGCTTGACGACTTCATTGACGCCAATGCCATCAACCCGGATCAGTTTGACGTGCGCAGCTTGAGGCGGGCTATTCGCGATGGCCAAGGATTGATCGACGAGCGCATCGATGAGCTGGACGAGCCGATCGAAACGTACACGCTAAGCATCACTGCGCAGTATTTGATTTTCGACGGTTTCTCCCGTTACTTCACCAACCGCATCGCTAAACTGGCCGCGGAGGAAACGGAAGCGGGCTACCGCGAAGCCCAGCGATTATTGCGCGACGCGGTGGCACAGGCCTTTTTTGCAGTGCAACTGGCCCGCGAGAACATTGGCGTCTCCGAAGCGGACATCACGTTCAATCAGCGCCTGCTCGAAGACGCGCGTGACCGCCGGGAATTCGGCAAGGGCTCGACAAGCGACGTTCTGAATTTCGAGGTGGCGGTCCGCGCCGCCCGGACGGGTGAACTGCTCGCGCAGCAGGATTATGCGTTGGCCCGTTTGGCGCTGGCCTTGGCCATGGGCGTGCCGGAAGGCAAACTACCTGACGGCCTCCGCGTGCCAGAGTTGCCCGCCGAGCAACCAAGAGACCTTAAGCCGCCGGATGAGGAGGCGGCCATCAGCCGCGCATTGGCACAGCGCCCCGATTTGGCGGGCCGTGAGAAAGCGCTCGACCGGGCGGGCTACACCGTAAGGGAGCGCCGCGCGGACTATGCGCCGACAATCGCCGCGACCGCCGGTGTCGAGGAACGCTTTGCATTGACGCTTTTTGAGAACCTGGAAAGAAGTG
>CAZLBS010000503.1:0-3138 GCA_964557505.1 uncultured Nitrospiraceae bacterium
GCGCACCAAGGTCGACGCGATTCACGTGCGCACGGATGGCTCGTACGTTCAAGAGATTTACAAGTTTTTCCGCATGCGGGAGCGGCGAAGCCGATGAAACGATTTCTTGCGATAGTCATGCTCGGCGGGGCATTTGCCGCCAATGCGCTGGATGCGGCGGCCCGTCTGGCGCCGCCCGAAATTCCATGGCACCATTCGGCGCGGCTGACCATCGAAGTGACGGCCCCCGCGGACACCACCGTAGAGGCGCCGAACATCGAGGGCGCCTTGGGCGGCATGCGGACGTTCGGCGATGTTGAACGCCGCATTGAATTGCTCGAGGAGGAGGGCATGCGCCGCGTTACGCTGACGTATGAACTCGACCCCGTTATGCCGGGCACATATCCCATTGAGCCGCTTCAAATCGATGTTTCCCGGGAGGATGCAGAAGAGCCGGAAACGGCCTTCATTCCGGGGCCGACGCTGTTCGTCCGCCAGCTTTCGGCGGATGAGGCGCAAGCCGCTGGGCAATTCATCGAGGGCGATCCCCTCCCCATGCCGCCGCGCCCGGTTGACCCGCGCTGGATTTATGGCGGCATGGCGGCCCTTGCCCTGGCCTTGGCGATCGCTGCTTTCGTATTGCTCCGCAAGCGCAAGGAACTGCTGGCCCCCGCCGCGCCGCCCAAGGAGCCATGGGAGCGCGCGCTCGAATTGCTGGCCCAATTGGAGCAAAGCAAACTCGCCGACCGCGGCCAAGTCGATCAGTTTTATGTGGTGCTCTCGGACATCTTGCGCCAGTACATCGAGCGCCGCTTCCGCCTGCATGCGCCTGAGCGCACAACGCAGGAGTTTCTCGAGGAAGCGCGCCAAAGCCGCGTGCTTACCAAGGAGCAAGAGCAATTCCTCGCACGCCTGCTGCGGCTTAGCGACAAGGTGAAGTTTGCCAAGCACGTGTCGACATTGGAAGAGATGCAGACGAATCTCATGGGCGTACGGCGGTTTGTCGAGGAGACCGTTCCACGGCCGGAACCGGAAGCGCAAGAAGCGCAGGAGAAAGCCGCATGAGCCCGCCGCTGCAACGCCTCACCGAGAGCCTGCAGGATTTCTCCGGGCTGACGCTGTTCGCGAGTCCGCTCATGCTCCTCCTGCTGATTGCCGTGCCCGCGCTGTTCATTCTCGAAGTAACCGCGCGCAGCGCCGGCGTGATGAGCATTTCGACCGGCGACACGCTGGCTCGGATCGGCAGTGTCCGCGGAGGACTCGCCCGCATCGTGCCGCCCTTTCTGCGCGCCCTCGCCTTGGTGTTTCTCATCATTGCGCTTGCGCGTCCGCTTGAGGGGCTCGCCGCGACCAAGGACCGCGCCAACGTCATCGACATCATGCTCTGCGTCGATGTATCGGGCAGCATGAAGGTGAAGGACTTCGTCATGGGCGGGCAACAGAGCAACCGCCTGGACGTCACGAAGCAGGCCGTGAGGGATTTCATCGAGAGCCGCAAACAGCGCGCGGAAGACCGCTTTGGCCTCGACCGTCTCGGGCTCGTGCTCTATGCCGCTTATGCATGGACGCAATGCCCCTTGACCTTGGACTATGCCATCGTCGAGCGCGAGCTGCGGGCCGCGGAGATTGACGAAACCGACCCGCGCAAACAGGGCACCGCCATCGGCTCGGCCATCGGACTGGCGCTGAGCCGCCTGCGTGACTCCGAAGCTGAAACGAAACTCATCATTTTGCTGACCGATGGGCTGAGCAACGCAGGCGAACTGGATCCGATTACGGCGGCAAAGCTGGCGGCGGACTATGGCGTGCGCATCTATACGATTGGCGCCGGCTCCACGCGCGAAGTCATCGTGCCGGACCCCATCCCCCGGCGGCAGACCGTGCCCATCGACGAGGACTCCTTGCGGCGCATCGCGGAAATCACCGGAGGAAAATTCTACCGCGCCAAAGATACCGAGTCGCTGCTGCAGGCCTATGGCGAAATCAACCAACTCGAGACGACCGAGATCGAAGTGGGCGACTATTACCAGTACAAAGAGGGCTTTCCAAAATATGCGGCGCTGGGCATCGCACTGATGGCAGGGGCCATCTTCTCACGCCGCTTCTGGTTCGACCCGATCCCGTAGCGCAGACGGGCAACGCGGCAATGACGACTGGATAGCATGAGCAATGGATTTTGGTTTCGCATTTCCCAATAACCAGCTCGCCTTCTGGCTGCTGGTGTTCGCGGCCCTCATGGCGGCCATTACCACGGCCTTGCGGCTGCTGGAGCGGCGGCGCTCAGGAAGGCTGCGCTCATTCGTTGAAGCGCACTTGGCCCCGCGGCTGCTGGTAGGCTACGACGCCCGCGTCCGCCGCCCCTTGCTGTATCTCACCATCGCCGGTTTCGCATTGGGGCTCATTGCCCTGGCGCAGCCGCACTTCGGCGCGGCATGGGAAGAGGTGCGCAGCGCCAGCCGTGATGTGCTGTTCGTCCTCGATACGTCCGAGAGCATGCGTGCCAACGACCAGCCGCCTTCGCGTCTCGAGCGGGCCAAATACAAAATCAACACGCTAAGCGAACAACTCAGCGGCGATCGCATCGGCATTGTCGCGTTTTCGGGCTCGGCCCACTTGCAGTCGCCTCTCACATTGGATCATGGCTACGTGCGCAGCGTGCTTGAAAGCCTTCATACCGATGTCATCCCCGTCGAAGGGACCGATATCGCGGCAGCCCTGGAAGAAGCGGTCAAGGTCTTTCGAGAAGACAGCGAAGCCGCAACGGAAGCCGCACGCGATTCACGCGCCATCGTGCTGCTGTCGGATGGCGAAGATGTAAGCGGCGATGCCGTGGCCATGGCAGAAGAAGCATCGCGCGCCGCGCGGATCTACGTCATCGGCGTCGGTGATCCGGAAGGGTCGCGGGTGACATTGCCCGAGTTGCAGCGGCGCAGCCGTCAGTTCCAGCAAGCACCGCGCGCGCACGTATCGAAGCTCGACGAGGAAACGCTGGTCAGCATTGCCGAGGCCGGCGGCGGACGCTACGTTCGCATCTCGCCCGACGACTGGGATGTCGAGCGCGTCGCGGAAATGATGCAAGAAGTGCAAGCCGGCTACGTCAATGAGGATATCCGCTACCGGTTGGTGAACCGCTACCAATGGCCGCTCGCCATTGCCATC
>CAZLBS010000504.1:0-3113 GCA_964557505.1 uncultured Nitrospiraceae bacterium
TTGCTGCAGGCAATTCTTCATGTGCCAGGTGTCGTAGTCGCGCCCATCGACCAAGGTATCCTTCCAGCCGATGAACATGCCGCGGTGGTGCGTGTACTTGCCGCCGGGGCCCTTGGTAATGGGCTCATCCTGACCGAAGCCCATGACGTGGGTGAACACCTTATAGGTCGATTCAGGATGCTTGCGGTTGAATGGCGTCACCATGCTGCGCGCCCACACCTCGCCGTTAACGGTCAGGTCGATGTGTTCTTCCAGTTCCGCGGGGAGTTGCTCCTGCGCGAAACTGCCGCAGGCCGTGCTCAGGCCAATAACCCACAAGAGCGCGATGGTGGTTGCGCGAGTGCCCATGTCTTCTCTTTCCTCCCGGAGTGCGTTATGGTGGCGAGGCGCGCGGGTGCTGCGCGTCTATCTGAAAGCCATGTCCGAATGAGGGGAGCTTAGCATGTGGAAAAAAGGTATTGCCTGTCTTGCCGTTGCCGCCGTTGCTGCATGGCCCGCGGGGGCGCAGGAAAACGACGCCGCCACTGACGGACAGGACGTGCGCGAGCAGGCGGAGCAACTGATGAAAGAGGCCCAGGACCAGCTGGGCCAGTACATGAAGGACATCGAAGAGCGCGCGGAAAAACTGCGCGACGAGTACGGCGAACAGTTCGAGCAGCGCGGCCGCGAATTGCAGGAGATGGCCGAGCAACTGCAGCAAGATGTGCGCCGGCGCTTCGAGGCATGGCAGGAAGAGGCCGAGGAAGAAGAGGAAGAAGAAGCAGATTCCTACCGCGAGGATGACGACGAGTTCTATTTCATGGCGCCGATGTATGTGACGCTCATGGTTTCCTACGGGGGCTACACGGAGGAATATCAGGTGTCGCTTGCGGAGGGCGAATTCGAACTTGAATGGCTGCGCGAAGGAAGCGCCCCTCCGATGGAGGAGCGGGTCGAGGTGGCGATGGTCGATGTGGAAGGCGAGATGGAGCCGGGCGAGGCCTCCGCCTACTACGTCGAACTCGAGGGCCGCGTGGTCATTCGTGAATTCATGCGGCATGGCGGCGAGGATCTGCACGTGCATGAAGAAAGCATCGCGCTTGAGACTAGCGCGTGGGCCGATCCGGGCGAACCCGCCCTGCTTGCTAAACGGGGCGAGACTGAAATCCGGGTGTTGCTTGCGCCCGAAGAATAGCTTTCAGTCTTCGTGACGCACCCAGAATTGCGCACTCCTCGGCGGCACGGTCAGGCCGCCGAGGGGGCCGCGTTCTTCGAGGGTGCACGCCGCTCCGCTCAACAAGTCTTCATAGGCCCCGCGCTTCAAGGTCGAGGCGATAGGCGGCGGATGCCACGTGTCCCCGCTCTTATTGATGATGCCGAATTGACGCCTGCCTCGCTGCAGCACAAGGCAATTGTCATCGCGGTAGAGCCATTGCTCCGTCGCGTCGAGCGCGAGGTTGTGGAAATGCAAGCCGGCCTTCACGTGCGGCGCGTCGTAATCGTCGACAAAGATGAATGGCGTCCCGTCGCGCCGCATCAGAATGAACGCCATGGCGAGTTGCTGATCGATGCCATCCTTGATGAAAAACAGCGACATCTCTTCCTGCGCAGTCACGATGTCGTGATGCGTTACGAAGGTTACCGCGGCGGGGCCGTCGATCGCCCCGCTTTCGCGTTCGACATTCTCGAGGAGACGCAAGCTGCCGCCCAGCTTGAACGCCTGCTTCATGGAGCGGGCCAACGGAAAATCATGGGCATCCATCAGGGCGTAATATGCCGGGTCGATTTGGTTGGCATGGGTCACCACGAATTCGCCATAGGCAAAGATGTGCTCGAGGCCCTGCAGTGCGGTGGCGAAGAAGTCGGGTTCAATATGCAGCGCCGCGTCGAAGCGGTAGCCGCGGATCCCCAGATCGTATAGCAGCCGCAAATACCGTCTTGCCTCGGAACGCACATAGGGGGATTCCGTCTTGAGATCCGGCAGTCCCGGATGACCGCCCAGCCAGCCTTTCCGCGGGTCGCCCGGATAGTCGCAAGGCCCCCTTAGATCCTCGCGCGTGTACCGGGGAAACCCAACGTAGGTAATCTCGCAACCTTCGCAACGAATATAGTGTGGATGATTCGCGAGGTGGTTCAGCACTACATCCGCGATCACCTGCATGTCATGTTGCGCCGCCGCCGCACACAAGCTGCGCAGGTCATCTTCGTCGCCCAAAGGGCCGTCGATGGTGGTGAAGTCTACCGGCTGATACCGGGCCCACCATTCATTGCCTGGGTGGCTCTTCTGAGGCGGCGAAATCTGCACGTACGAATACCCCAGCGCATGCAGCACCGGCAGCTTCTGTTCGATGTCCTCGAATCGCCAATTGAACATTTGCACGATGGCATTGCGTTTGGATGGCGACGGCAGCGTCATGACTTGAAGTTCCTGAATTCGGTAGAGTGCCCCGGTGCGCGCACACCGTGAGCGTAGCAGAGACGCAGGCGCGGATGCGGGGGAACGGCGGCGGCTGGCGTGCTTACGCCGTAAGCCCCTACCATGCCGCATACCGCAACCGAGGTCCAAACCACGCAGGAGCACACCGGGCATGCATCATCCCCACCCCACCCTTATCGCTGGCCTTGCCGGCACGTTGCTATTGACCGCGGCCCTATTGAGTCCAGCGGCGCTCGCACAAGAGTATCTTCCGGGCACGGCAGAAGACGAGGGCAAGACGGTCATTTACCGGGACACGTGGGGCATTCCCCACATCTACGCCCCGACGCCCGAAGCCGGCTTGTATGCAATGGGTTGGGCGCAGGCGCATGACCGGCCGGAGCAAGTCCTGCAGAACTTTCTCGCGGGCATGGGCGAATTGGCCTCGATCGCCGGGCGGCAAGCGCTGCAAGCGGACATCGTGAGCCGCATGTTCCGCCACTACGATATCTCGAAAGAGCATGCCCGGGATGAGATGAGTCCAGAAGTGTGGCGGCACTTGGAGGCGTTTACGGCGGGGATCCGCGATTACTTCGAGGCGCATCCGGATGACTTGCCCGCATGGTGGGCCGGACGCGAGTTCGACCCGTACATGGTGATTGCCTTTGGGCGCATCTTTCTGTACTCGTGGTCGATTGACGATGGCTTCGGCGATTTG
>CAZLBS010000505.1:0-3108 GCA_964557505.1 uncultured Nitrospiraceae bacterium
GGCAAGCACTTGAATGTGCACTCCGGCGACCGGGTCTATGCGGGTCAGCCGCTTACCGATGGTCCCATCGTGCCGCAGGACATTCTCGAGGTGCAGGGTGAAGATGCGCTGCGCAAGTATCTGCTCGACGAAATCCAGCAGGTGTACCGCTTGCAGGGCGTGCGCACGAACGATAAGCACATCGAGACGATCATCCGGCAGATGCTCCGGAAGGTCAAGATTAAGGATGACCCAGGCGATACGCCTTTCCTGGCGCACGAGATCGTCGATAAGGGGCGCTTCCAGGAAGTGAACCAGCAGACGCTGGCCAAGGGCGGGCGTCCCGCTGAGGCCGAGCCGATTTTGCAGGGGATCACGAAGGCGGCGCTGAGCACGGAAAGCTGGATCGCGGCGGCCTCGTTCCAGCAGACCACGCGCGTCTTGACCGAAGCGGCGATTGCCGGCAAGCGCGACGGCCTGCGCGGGCTGAAGGAGAATGTCATCATCGGACATCTCATCCCCGCCGGGACAGGCAGCCACCACTATCAAGGCGCTTCGGTACAGCTCTCCGAGAGTGCGGTGGACTTCACCGACGAATTGGAAATCGGCGAGGGCATGGGCCAATCGCTCGCGGCCTTCGGCGATGATGAGGAAGGCGTGGCGTAAGCATCCCCGCAAATCTGTCCAGTTAGAAGCAATTCAACCCCGGCAGGCGGCAGTCCTGCCGGGGTTTTGCTTTCATGCGGTGCATAAACCCCAATATATTGATGCGGTCCGCTCCGGCTCGTGAATCGGAAAACATCTGCATATAGAGCACGAGGAGTTGGACATATCAAGATGTCGTGTCTTGACGCGCATTTTAGTGGGTTGACGGCGAACTGTATACAGTCTATTGAAGGGTTGACAGACACAATATGTTGTGGTAGAAAGGGGGCGGTGATTGAAGCAAGAGGGGTTGGGACATATGACGTCATCGCACCATGACAGTCGCACCGCAGCCCAAGCCACCCGGCCCCATGCCGGCAACCCACACCGCAGCCTACACCATGCCGGTACGATAGAAACCGTGACCCTCTTGCGCCAACCAGCACGGTTTTAGCTTCAACACCACCTCACACACGTGGCGGCGGGCTGCAACAGCCCGCCGCCCCCTCCAAAATCAAGGTGATGCTCGAGAAGAAACGCCCGCGAATGCGCTGCAGGGTACGGCGGCTTAGATGCCGAGCGCTTGATTGATTACGAGTTGGACATCGTCGGCGCGGGTGCGTCCATCTCCGGTCATATCGGTCGGATAGGGGGTTTCAATGCCGAGGGCGCCATTGATGACAAGTTGCACGTCAACCGAGTCGACTTGCAGATCCACGGTTACGTCGCCCGTCCGGCTGGAAATCGGGAAGCTCTCGGGCATGCAGGGGTCCGTCCCGATTTCCATTTCAATGTCGTCGTGAAATCCGTCGCCGTCGGCATCGGATACGCCCTCGACAATGCATTCCGGGGCGTTGCCGCTTCCTCCGCCAAGCGGCACGAGCGCTTCGAACACGCTCGCTTTCGTAATGCCTTCCGAGATCTGGGTGTTGTCGGAGATCCGGTTGGATTCGAAGCAAGAGGCATTGAAGGTGAAGTCGGGAAAGCCGTTGACCAGAATACCCTCAACGGTCATGGTGCTGGCGTTGAATACAGGCGAACCGGAGTTGCCCCCATAGGTATCGGTATTGGCAAAGAAAATAGTCTCGCTGCCGGCATCGGTAACGCGCGTGTTGTTGCCAAAGGCAATCTTGAGAGGCAAACCGGAGGGATGGCCGATAACGCCCACACGTTCGCCTTGCTGCACGCCGCCGGCGCGGCGAATCGCCAGCGGCTCTGCGCCTGGCGCCGTCACGTCGCGGTCCAGACGAATCAGGGCATGGTCGCGGACGGCGAACGGGTCGGCCGTAAAGCCGGGGTCGACGCTGACGATCTCGACGCCCCTGTAGACCTGATCCGCGTTGAAGACCGCCACAGGCGTGGAGGCATCTTGCATCACGTAGCCGAAGACAAAGCGCATATTGCTAAGGGGCGTGACATCCGTACAGTGCCCGGCTGTAGCAATGAGGTTATCGGCCACGAGAAACCCCGTGCAGAAGCCAGCCGTGGGTTGGTTTGCAAACGCCTCTCCCGAGCAAGGGGGCAGGCCGCCCAAGGTGTAGTCGAACAACGTCAATGCCATCTGCCCGCCGCCGATGTCGTTGATTTCTTGTTGAAACGTAATGAGGCACACCGCCTTGCTCGCCCGCAGCAGGTTCTGATCGCTGACTTCGAATACGTCGCGCCGGTCGTCCGCGCCGTAGATGACCTTTTCATCGGCAGCGGGCGGTTCCCAGAGATCCGCGTCGAGATAGCTCAGGTCCGGCGTGGGCGGCTGAACCGGAGCGGCATGGGCCGCGGCGGCGCCTGCGGCAAAACTAAGGCAGCACAGCAGGGCGAATAGCGAGGCGGACAGCGAGCATACGAAAAGGCCCCCGATGGTCCGTAATTTCATCGTTATGTCTCCCCAACCTTTTTTTTATGCTTCAATTCCTAGGGAAGTGTAGCAGAGTTTTGGCAGGTTGTCACGCTTGCACTGGGCAGGGCCGGGAATACAAACTGCGGATATCCGGATTGTGTCCGGGTTGGGCATACGCCGGAATCATCCTTTGACCTTGCTCTCGGTTACAAATCTGACCACGCATTTTCACACCCGGGCGGGCGTGGTGCGCGCTGTGGAGGGGTTATCCTTCCAGGTTTCGCGCGGGCAAACGCTCGGGATCGTGGGCGAATCTGGCTCGGGCAAGACAGTGGCCATGTTGTCGTTGCTGGGCCTCATTCCTCAGCCGCCAGGCCGCATAGCGGCGGGCCAGGCACGATTTGCCGGGCACGATTTGCTGGCCGCCAGCCCCCGGGAATTGCGCGGGCTGCGCGGCAAGCGGGTGGCCATGATTTTTCAGGACCCCATGACGGCCCTGAATCCCTATCTGCGGGTGGGCGAGCAGCTTATGGAGCCGCTACGGGTGCATGACAAGCTGCCCCGCCGGGAGGCCTGGAAGCGCGCGGTGCGGGCGATGGCCGAGGTGGGGATTCCGGATGCCGAAGCACGCATGCATGCGTATCCTC
>CAZLBS010000506.1:0-2136 GCA_964557505.1 uncultured Nitrospiraceae bacterium
CAAAGCAAAGGACACCCTCGATAAGTGCCAAATAGCGTGAGGCAATACACTAGCGTGCCTGTTCGGAAGAAGCCCCCGGCGCCGGCGCGGCTTCTTCCCGCAGCGTAAGCGTCATTTCCGCGAACACGGCAGGATGATCGGACGGCCGCCAATTCCGGGCGCCATAGACCGCCCGGTTCAATTCCCATAAGCTCACATCGGCTGTGACTGGACCTCCCACGAAGATGTGATCGATGAGGCGGGATTCTTCCATGTAGTCTGTGCCCGGCGCGTCTTCCTGCTGCCAGTCCGGCCCGGTGAAACGGCGTTGCATCGCCAAGGTGCTCGTGTTGGTAAACTCCGGCAAGCCGTCGCCTCCTGTGATGAGCCGCTCGTAACGCTCGGTATCCAGCGGGGTGTTGAAGTCTCCCGTCATCAACACCGGCATGCGCGCCGCGATGCGGCCAAAGACCTCGTTGGCAAGTACCGCGCTCGCCTCCTTGTTGGGGCCGTTGTTGTCGAAGTGCGTGTTCACGAACAGAAACTCGAACTGCGTCTCCTTTTCGCGCATGTGGGCCCAGGTCATGTAGCGGGGCATGGACAACGCGCGCCATCCGAAGCCGAAGGGCAAGGTCTCATGGGGATTGAGCCACAGTTGTCCGCTATCCAGCGCTTCGAACCTCGCGGCATCATAAGCGAGCGCGCTATCCGCATAGGTCCATGGGCCGAATTCGTAGGCGATGTATTCGAATTCGGGACGCCCTTCCAAGAGTTCTGCCAAGTCTTGGCGGCCGCCTAATTCCTGAAAGCCGATGAGATCGGGCTCGTAGCCCCAGATGATGGCGCGCAGCTCGGGGAGGCGCTGATCCCAATCCTGCCAGCCGGGCTTTTGGCAAAGGCGGCAGAGGACGTTAAAGGTCAGGACGCGCATAGGCCCGCTGACGCACACGTCGGCCCCGCCGCAATTCTCCACAGGGTCGTATGCCTCCTGCACGTCGAAATAGGGATCGCTCCAGCTCCACAGCGCGATGGCCAGGGTGTGCTGCACCCCCTCGACGTAGACGAAGCCTGCCGCCGCTGCAAGGATGATCAGCGTGGCGGCGAGGCCTTTCATCAGTTTGCCCTGCATGAATGACCTCCCCCGTTCGTTAGCGACCATGCCCTCGCATCACGATGCGTTCTACGCAAGCAGGCGTCGAATGCTATACAGCCAAACATGCTGACGCGTGGCACACCTTCTGAAACGCTCTATCGCGCATAGAGTTCGAGCAGCTTTTGCTCGGCTTCCCGGGTCCATTCGCCCTGAGGGCCGAGGTACGGCGCGACCTCGGGCAGCTTCTCCGGGATGTCCTCGAGGGCCGTCAGCGGCACGTCGGGCGCTTGGCAGTAGATGACGGTCTTTCCCGGAAAGCGCCCATCCCGCAGGCCGGCGAGGCCTTCCTTTGCGGCACGCAATCCGCCGATGGCGGCGACGCTCATGTTGGTGTGGAGCTGCTGCGATTCAACGGCCTCGAGCACGGTCCGCATATCGGAAATCCGCGAGCCGCTGGTGCCGTAAATCTTGATGCCGCGGCAGAGATCCTCGACGTTGACCGGGGCGAAGCTGCCGGCGATGACGCCCGCAAAGACATTGACGAGCGCCCCATCGGCGGCCATGGGGAGGGCATCGCTGACGACCTCCGCGATAGGCGCCATGATAATGATATCGTCGTAGCCATACTCTGCATGCGCGCCGAGCGCTTCGTGGAATTCGGCGTCTGTTTCAAAGTCGCTCGGGGCATGCAGGTGCAGGGCGATGCCGCGCTCCTTGGCGAGCGCGCCGAAGCGCTTCTCGATGTGCTCGAGCCGCTTGCGGTCGAGGTCCGTGGCCGTCACCACTTTCGGCCCGTTGGAATGCTGCAGGGCGCGCTGCAGGTGCATCTGACCCATAGGTCCGCCCGCGCCGATGAGCAGCGCGGCGCCTCCGGGCTTCAGGTCGTTACGGCTGTTCTTCTCGGCAATCTCGTCTATGATCTCGCCTCCGCCATAAATCCGCACGCCTTCGTAGTGAATGCGGCCGATGTCGAGTTGAGCAGCGCCGTGCTCCGCGGGGTCGCCGAGCAGAAACATGACGCCGCCCCGGTCGAGGCGCTTCGCCAAGGTCTCGACAAGGTAGGG
>CAZLBS010000506.1:2146-3108 GCA_964557505.1 uncultured Nitrospiraceae bacterium
TAGGGCGACGGGTAATACAGCAGGATGTCTTCGTAGGTCTCGTCCGGCGGCAGGCCTTCGAGATCGCGTGGCACATGGGTGCTGTTTTCGTACGTCGTTCGAATCGGGTCGTCGGTGACGAGCAAGACCTTGCCCTGGCCGGGCGCAAAGCGGCCGCCTATGGCATAGGACATTTCGACGCAGGCCCAGGGCTCGCTCAGGGCTGATTCCGCATAGCCGGTCCGGTCCTGCACGGGAAGCAAGTAGCAGCCTTCGTCTCCTGCCAATGCGCGCTCGTCTAGATAGGTGTACTGCGCTAGCCCGCCGGGGATGCGGTAGCCGAAGGCATAGTTCTCGCCGTGGTAATAAATATCCGCCTGGACCACGTAGCGCTCGCCGGGCTTGAATTTGTCTTGCCAGTCCTTGCCGGCTTTGACGACGGTCGCGGCGCATTCGTGGCCGAGCACGGTCGGTTCCTTTGAAAGATCGCGTCCCTTCAGCCGCATGTGATTGTTGCCCTGCCGGATGATTTTCATGTCGGAGAGGCATAGGCCCAAGGCATCGACGCGCAGCAGGATTTCGTTGTCCTTCGGGTCGCGCACGGGCAGCTGGCTGGGGGCGTCGTTCTCGCCGATGTTCTCGAAGCCCGCGCCAAAAAGCTGCCAGGCTTCGTACGTTTCCGGCAGCGGCTTCTCGGCATTCTTATAGTCTGTGATGGATTGCGGCATGGTGCAGTGGTCTCCCGGAAAATGCCTTCAGAAGGGGAAAGCCCGCCCCTCTCTACCGAGCATCATAGCACCGCGCCGGAAGCCGAATGAAGGTATTGCGGCAAGCCTATACCGCAGTGTAGGCGGCGGCGTGGGTTACCCGGTCGTTCACATAGTTTCCGATATGAGTCATGGGGAGGCGGGCCTGCTCCATGGAGTCGCGCTCGCGCACGGTAACCGTCTCGTCTTCCTTGGTCTGATGGTCGACCGTAATGC
>CAZLBS010000507.1:0-3100 GCA_964557505.1 uncultured Nitrospiraceae bacterium
GCCATGTCTGTTCAGACCCTTGAGACTCAGACCTTCGACCAGTCGCGGGCGGAAGCGTTCGCCGAACAGATCGCAGGTGCACTTGATAGCGCCGCGGTCATCAGCATGATGGTGCTGAATGGCCTTCCTCAGCCGTATCACCCGGTCTTTAACGCAAAGAACTTCGAAGCGGCAACACGCGACAAGTTTTTTCTGTGCATCGAATCCGAAGACGGCCAGTTCGACACGCACCGCACGAGCGATTTTCTGCGCGGCTTGCCCGGCGCCGTCGACGTATCGGAGGTACCCCGCTAATGCCAGCGATTCGCTTGGCCAATACCGCACGCCCCTTCCGCGGCATCGCCGTATTTCTTTCCGCGGCGTTGTCCCTGGCTGCCTTGACCGGCTGCCATCAAGACATGTGGGACCAGCCGCGGCTCGAAGCCCTCGAGCGCAGTGAATTCTTCGATGACGGCGTAGGCTCGCGCATGCCTGTCGAGAACACCGTGCAATACGGCATGGCGATGCTGGATGACCACTACTACACCGGCATGGTGAACGGAGAGTTCGCCATGGAGTTGCCGCCGCAAATCGAGGTGAACGCGGAACTGCTGGAACGCGGCCGCGAGCGCTACGAGATCTTTTGCTCGATGTGCCACGGCCTGGCGGGCTATGGCAACGGCATGATCATTTCGCGCGGATTCAAAGAGCCGACCTCGTATCATTACG
Organism: uncultured Nitrospiraceae bacterium; assembly: GCA_964557505.1. Classification (GTDB taxonomy): domain Bacteria; phylum Hydrogenedentota; class Hydrogenedentia; order Hydrogenedentales; family CAZLBS01; genus CAZLBS01. Next base: position 709 of record CAZLBS010000507.1, read on the forward strand.
ACCCTGAATCTGAGACGCCCCGGCGCCTGCTCGAGGCGGGTCCCGGATACTTTTTCGATGTGATCACCAACGGCTTCGGCACGATGTATAGCTACGCGGGCCGGGTGCCGGTCGAGGATCGCTGGGCGATCGCTGCCTACATCAAGGTCTTGCAGCGGAGCCAGAACGTGCCGCCCGGCGAGGTGCCGGCCGAATACGAACCGCAGCTCGAAGGGTTGGCAGACGTCAAGTAGCCGGCATGCGCACCGGCGCGAAGCAGTAAAGCAGAGAGCAACATGAGCGACCAGTTGAATCCCAAGGTAAAGACCTGGCAGATGCGCGCAGGCGTGGTGGGCGTGCTTGCGGCCGCGGGCATGATCGTGCTTGCCTTCTTCGATCCGGCCCAGGCCTGGCAGTCTTACATCTACGCCTACGTTTATTTCTTCGCCCTGAGCATCGGCGGCATGGGCTTTCTGATGATTCATCATCTTGTGAGCGGGCGCTGGGGCTTCATCACGCAGCGCTTCCTCGAGGCCAAGACCCGCAATCTATGGCTGATGGCCGTTCTCTTTGTTCCCATTTTGTTCTACATGGACATGTACCCGTGGACCGATCCTTGGGCCAAGACGCACCTGCCGGACATCGTCGAGAAGAAAACCACCTATCTGAATGTCGAGTTCTTTCTCTACCGTGCGGCGGCGTTCTGGGCGATATTTCTCCTGTTCGCCTGGCTTCTCACGCGCTGGTCGGACCAGCAGGACAGCGAACCTAAGCCTGAGAACAGCCTCGCCCTCATGCGCTTGAGCGCCGTCGGGGCCTTGGTCGTGCCGCTTGCCGTGACCTTTGCTTCGGTCGACTGGACCATGTCGCTGGAACCGGAATGGTTCAGCAGCATCTACGGCTTGTACTACCTCGTGGGCGGCGGACTCTGTGCGCTGGCAGTGAGCATCATCATGTTCAACCAGCACTACAGCTTCATGCCGTTGGCGAAGTACGCCAAGATCACGCACTTTCATCACTTGGGAAATCTGCTCCTCGGCTTTACCGTGCTTTGGGCATATGTATCGTTTGCGCAGTTCGTCATCATCTGGTCGGCGAACCTGCCCGAGGAAACGCCTTTCTATTTGAACCGCACCGCGGATGGGCTGCAGATGATTGCGATCTTCAGCATGATCTTCCACTTTGCCGTGCCCTTCTTGATCTTGCTGCAGCGCAATTCGAAACGCATCACGCCCGTGCTGCGCACCATTGCCGTGTGGATGTTGCTTGTGCGCGCGATCGACTTGTGGTGGGTCATCAAGCCGGCGTTCGGCACGCTGCAGGAAGCGGGCGAAACCTGGGTCTTCACCTATCCCTGGCAAACCCTGTGGGTCGACGTGCTGGCCTTCGTTGCCGTCGGCGGGATCTGGTTCTACGGATATTGTTATTGGCTGAACAAGCGCCCGTTGCTCGTGAACGACCTGCGCATGGCCGATGCCTTTGCACGCGATTTGCCTGAGCATCATCATCACCCGGCCCATAAACCAGCTGCCGCGCATGGAGCCGCCGAACATGCATAATCACGACGAAAAACAGCCTCAGCCCATCGACATCGAAAAGGGCTATGAAACCTCGGATGTTCGCATCTATCTCTTTGTCTGGGGCATCGCCTTGACGTTCGTGCTCATGATTGCCTCGTTCTTCGTGGCGCAATTCATCCGCGGCGCCTTTGATTTCGTGCCCACGGCATCAAGCATTGCGAATGACTTTCAGCCCGTCGAGGAAGTGGGCGGCGTGCGAAAGCAGCCCTTGCCGCCCGGCCCGCAGCTGCAAGAAGACCCCGAGATGGACATGCGGCGCATGCGGCAGTTGCAAACCATACAACTTAACTCGCCCGGCAGGACCGAGCGGATTAGCGAAGACGGCCCCCTTGTTCATTTACCAGTAGAGTGGGCTTTGCAGGAGACCGCACAAAACGGCGAGCTGCCAAGCTGGGAGCCCTTGCCGGAGGCGGAGGCCGTCACTGAGACAGCGGAGCCTGCTGCGAGCAGCCGCTAAAGGAATGCCGGGCATTGCCCGGAGAGAAACTGAACTGCCATAAGGCACCCGTAAAAGAGCGCAATGAAACATCGACTTACATATGGCTTCATCGTTTGGATGGCCGCGGCATTGCCGGCCGCCGCGCAGAACCTGCCCGAGAATGAAGCGTTCTTGCGGCAGAATGAAGCGGCGCAGATTCCCGACGTCGGCATCGACCAGAAGCTGGATGCCCAGTTGCCGCTCGACTTGGAGTTCGTAAACAGTGCGGGCGAGCGCGTGACGCTTGGCAGTTTGCTGGACGAAAACACGCCTACGGTCCTGTCGCTCGTGTACTACGAATGCCCCATGCTGTGCAGCGAGATCATTAACGGAATGGTCGATACCTTTGTCGAGG
>CAZLBS010000508.1:0-3096 GCA_964557505.1 uncultured Nitrospiraceae bacterium
CTCGGCTTCACCGGAGGCACCGACAACCACTGCGGCTGGCCCGGGCGCGCGAGATGGCGCTCAACGCCCGTGAGATGGGGGAAGCTGACAGCGCCGCCCCTATCTGCGGACTCGGGTTGTATCACGACACGGGGAGCACGGTCACCTATGGCGTCTTTGTGTATCCCGGCGGCAAACACACGTGGAAGGCGCGCTTTCCCATCACCCACGCCCACCATCAGATCCGGGTTGCCTCTATTGCCCTCGAGCAGATGCGGCGCGCATTAGTCTAAAAAAACCCTTTTCATTTTTTAGAACATGTCATAGACTGGGCGTAAGGGCTACGGGCGCCGCTTCATGAAGTCTTCATTTGCGTTTTCATTTTTTATGCGGTACGCTATTGGCTTTTGGCTGTGCGGCCGAATCCATAAATAACCGAAAAACTATGTATGGAGACTGAGTACGATGTTCGAAATCGTGGCAATGCTGTTGCTTTCACAGCAGCCGTTGGAGCCGCTGGCTCAAGGGACAGCTTCGTACTACACCGTGAGCAGCAGCAGCAGTCTGACGGCATCCGGGGAGCGGATGCGAGACAATGCCTATACCTGTGCGATGCTTGAAGGCGAGTTCGGCGAGCACTTTCTGGTGGTCGCCGAAAATGGGCGCTCGGTTGTGGTGAAGCTCAATGATCGTGGTCCGTACGTGAATGGCCGGATCATCGATTTGTCGGAAGCAGCGATGCGCAAGCTGGGCGCAATCGACCAAGGGGTCATCGAGGTCACCATTTACCCGCTGGACAAAATGCCGGCCGGTGGGGTGCGCGCGGGGCCCGGGGTCCGCTGACGATCCGCCCGGGCGCGCTCAGGAGCGCGGCGGCAATCCTTCAGCATCGTAGCGCCGGACAGCAGCCAACACCGTCTCGATGACCTTCTGCAGGCAGAAGGGCTCCATGTTATTGGCGGTGTCGAGCCGGGTGTGGTAGTAAGGCGCCGGGGCCGGGTCCATGGCCGCGAGGGTTCCCGTACGCCATCCTGCCTGAGTGAATGCTGCCCCATCTGACGCGCCCAAGGTCACCGTGCCGTAGGGCAATTCCAGGCCGGCAGCCGTTCCGGCTTCCTTGAGGAGGCGGCATACGGCCTCGTCATGGGCGACGCGCCCGTTCAGATCGCGGTTGTACACCTTGAAATGGTCCAAATCGCGGAAAGTGTCCAGAGCGACGAAGACGGTCTCGACGTCATCGAAGTCGTTTGCATGCTGCTCTGCGAAGGCCTTGGCCCCCCGCAACCCCGCCTCTTCCGAACCCGTAATCAGCACGGCCAACTCGGTGTGCTCGAGACGGATGTCATGGTCTCGCAAGTATTTGGCAATTCCAACGGCCGTAAACGTGCCGCTCAGGTTGTCATTCGCTCCCGGGGCGACGACGCCAAAATTGGTGTAGAGCAAGCCGACAAGCACGCCTGGGGCAAACAAGAGTTGCAAGAGCCCAATCAGCCCCCAGACATTCCAATAGTCTCCGTGCCAATGCCCTTCGAATATGGCCGCGAGCAAGCTTGTGACCAGCAGCACGCCCAGTCCACTGAAGCTGTACAGCACAATGGGGGCGAACCAGCGGTTGGCCATATAGTTCCAACGCCATTCGTAAGCTGCGTCTGGGTGGCCATTTAGCACGATGCGGCGTTTGCGTTCGCCGGAGGGATGAATGCGCCCGATGACGTTATAGGAGGTGGCTTTCGGAAAGAAGGGGTCAAGCAGCCGCTTGTAGCGCACGAGTTGCTGGATGACGATGCCGGCTGCGATCGCGCTTATTGCAAAGGACGCCCAAGGATTGATCCAATACAATACGAGCCCGGCGCCCACCAGGATGGAGGTGACGAGCGGCAGGCTCATGAAGGCGCGCGGGGCTGTTTGGAAGGCCTCGATTGCGGTCTCGTCGCAGCATTGCGCGAGGATGTCATGGACGTGCTCTTGGGTGCGCCGTTCGGCTTCGCTCGCAGGCGGGCGCGGACCGAACGTGTCAATGACATATTTGGCCTGGTCCATGACGAAGTGCGCGCAGGCGCGAATCGCTTCATCAGTCAACAAGGCGGTATGCGGGCCCTTGACGGCCATGCAAACGGAAACTCCCCCCAACATGCAGCCTTTTAGTCACGTGTTCCAGCAGCGTGGCAGCGCGGCAGGTCCCCCCTTTTGTTCTGCCGCCTTGAAGGATACACTAGGCGCGGTGCGAAATGAATCTGACGGCCCTGGAAAACCGAATGCCGCGCTTGGGTAAACACATGGCCCCGGCATGGCGTTATCGTTGATAAACTCGGAAAGAAGACGAACCTTGAACTTTTCCTTACGGCTCGCGTGCTTCATCCTCCTTTCGTTCACCCTGTGCCTCTCTGCGCTTGGGCAAGTGAATAGCGCCGCCGCTGGCCGGGCTGAGCGCGAGCGGGAATTCCGGCCGCGCTACGAGCAGGCGTTGCTGCGAAGCCCCATGCAAGAGCAGGCCTTCGACCGCATCTTCACGAACTACATGCAGTTTGAGGGCGTGGGGGCGTGGGCGGATTCGCTCGAGGAACGGGCGGCAGCCGCTGAGGACCCCGGGCCCTACTACGTTTTGCTCGGTCGGATCGCCGCGCGGCGCTTCGATGCGCAAGCGGCCGTCGCCTATCTCGAACTGGCACGCGAGAGCGGCCAAACCGGGCCCATGCTCGACATGCTTCGGGGCCGCATGCTGCGCGAAGCGGGTCAACTCGAGGCGGCCATCGCCGCGTTCCAGGCAGCACTGGAGCAGAAGGATGTCACCCTCGATCAACGCACGTCGATTCGCCAGGCCTTGGGGGCGGCCCTATATGCCGCCGGGCGCACGGAAGAAGCCATCGCCGCTTGGAGGGCCATTGCCGAGGAAGCGGGCGGGGACTGGTTCGCCCTGGAAGAACTCGCCATCGTATTGGAAGACAACGGGCTCATCGGGGAAGCCATCGAGGTGCGCGGGCAGATCGCCGCGCAAGCAACCGGCGACCCCTACCGGCGCTGCCGTGCCTTGCGCGAGATTGGCCGCCTTCACCTGCAGGAGGGTCGCGCGGACCAGGCCGTGCAGGCCTTCGAGCAGGCGTTGGATTTGGTCTCGCC
>CAZLBS010000509.1:0-3078 GCA_964557505.1 uncultured Nitrospiraceae bacterium
GCGCGGGCATACCGTGAATTGGAGCACGAGGGCCTGCTGGTCAAGCGGGTCGGCGCGGGCACATACGTGTCGGAAGGCGGATCGCCGCTGGCGAAGCGGGAGAAACGCCGCATCGTGCAGGAACGGGTGGATGCCTTGGTGGCCGAGGCCAAGCACCTCGGCTTTTCGGAGGACGAGCTTGCAGACCTGGTACGGGCTCGGTTTGGGGCGCTGGATTTGGAACGGTAGGAGCATGAATTCGATGCCTGAAGCGAACGAACAAGCCGTCGTCGAGGTCAGCGGCCTGACGCGCAAATACCGCCGCAAACTGGCGCTCGACAACGTGACGCTGCGCGTGCCGCCGGGCTGCGTGTACGGCCTGGTTGGGGAGAACGGCGCAGGCAAGACGACGCTGCTCAAGCACTTGCTCGGCTCCTTGCGCGCGCAACAGGGGACGGTCCGCGTGTTTGGGCATGACCCGGCCGAGCAAGCGGTCGAGGTCTTGGCGAAGATCGGCTATCTCTCCGAGGATCGCGACATCCCTGGATGGATGCGGGTGCGCGAACTCATTGCCTACACCTCCGCGTTTTATCCCGGATGGGACGAGGCCTACGCGGAGTCGCTGCGCGAGCGCTTTAATCTGCAGCCGGACGCACGCATCCGGCAGTTGTCGCGCGGGGAGCGCGCGAAGATGGGCCTGCTCTGTGCGCTTGCGTACCGTCCGCCCCTCCTGCTGCTCGACGAACCCTCATCGGGGCTGGACCCTTCGGCGCGCCGTGACATTCTGGGCGCTATCGTGCGCACGGTCGCGGACGAGGGCCGCACCGTCATCTTCTCGTCGCACCTGCTCGAAGAAGTCGAACGCGTCGCCGACATCGTGGCCATGATTCATGGCGGACAATGCGTGTTCGAGGGCGCGCTCGACGACATCAAGGCGAAGCATCAGCGCTTTACCTTGCAGCAAACCAATGGCGAGGTGCGTCTGCGCGAAATGCCGGGCGTGTTGCGTGCCGAGCCGGCGGGTCCTGCCGAATGGACGGTCATCCATGCCGGCGACGCGGGGCGTTTCCGGGAAGCGGCATCTGAGCGCGCGCTCAATATTCTCGAGGAGACCGCCCCAACGCTCGAGGAGATATTCCTAGCGCGCGTATCGCCCGGGGAGGATGCGTGATGAGCGAGGCGCTTCGCCCGCCTTACCGGGCGCTTCTGTGGGAGCAATGGCGCGTGGCCGGCGTCACGGCGCTCTCGATCGCGGCCACTGCCTTGCTTGTCATGGGCTGCATGTATGCAAGCTATGGCCCGGGCTATCTCAATCGCAGCGATGCGGCGGATGCCGGGATTTGGGGGCTGTATGCCCTGAGTTTGATGGCCGTGGCGGCGCTCTGCCTGAGGCAAGACGCCGCCGGTCATCTCGTGTTCAGCTTCGAGCGCCGCCTGGCCCGGCTGCCCATTCGCACCGGGACGCTGGTCAGCATCATCTTTGCGGCGCGGTTCGTGGCTATGGCGGTCATGCTCTTAGCCGCGGCGGTCATTTACCGGCTGTTCTTCGCGGCCTGGCCATCGGCCTTCGCCCTCCTTTTGCCGCTCTCCTGCTTCGCATTGGTACAGGCGTTTCTGTGGTGCCGTCAGGCCTTCACAGGATTGGACTACCTGGCGCCGGCTGCACTGCTCATGGCGCCGGCCATGCATGCGGCGTTATTCATCGGCGCCGGCGGCGGCCCGGAGCGAACAGCGTCGTATCTGAACTCAGCGCAGTTCTGTGTGCAATGGCTGGGCTCGCCTATCGGGATTGTCTGCTCGATGGTGGTTGCCTATGCCGCCAGCCTGACGGGGGTCGCATGGGACCGGCGCGACATTCGCCGCGGATTGCCCACCCTGGCGGAATTGCGCGAGATGGCCGACGGCGCCCTGCGCGCAAAAGCAGACACCACCTCCCCAATTGCCGCGCAGGTGTGGTACGAATCTCGGCGGATGATGGTGAACATGACGCTGGTGTGGCTGCTGACGCTCGCGATTATCGGCATGCTCACAGCGGCCTTTCCGAGTGTTCACCGTGAACTGAGCATGATTGCGCAATATGGCCCGTTGGCAGCCCTGGTGCTCACGGGCCCAGTGGCCGCCATCTGGCCGCGCAGCCGCTATGCGATGCTCCGGCCGCACAGCAATTCCGCAATCGCCGGTGCGCGGCTCATCGCGTTCGCCCAGGCCCTCACGTATCTCACGCTAGCCGCGGCGGTTCTTTCCATCCTTGGCCTGTTGACCGCGGGCTATGGCGTCGAAACGCTTATCCTCGCGGATGCCTGGGCGAGGGGCGACATTGGCCTGGCGGGCATATGCGCGCTTGCGCTTGCCCCCTGCGTGGTCGCCTTTCTGACGGCGTGGACCGTCTTCGGCATCTTTGCGGCTGCCTCGCGTTGGGTGGTGCTCGGGGTCGCCGTGCTTATCGCGGGAGGCATCGCCGTTTACAGTGTCGACGATGACCTCCTCACCCTGGCAGGGATTTCGCTTGCGATAACGGGGGTCACAGGGGCCATCACCGTGTACGCCTTCGTCCGCCGCGCGATTACATGGCGGACCCTGGCTGGATGCGCGGGAGTGGCGGCAGCTGTATGGCTCGTGCTGTATCTGCTGGCGCCGCGCGAATTCGTCGTCAGCTACAGCCTTGCAGCAACGCCGCCGCTGGATGTAAGCGAAACGGCGCGTCTGGCGCTGCCGCTCTGGACAACTCTGCCTGGGCTTGCCGCAGGAGCGCTCGTGGCACTGCCGTTCGCCGTAGTGCCGCTGGGCGTGCGCGCCCGGCGCTCGAACTGAGGAGCCATGCCATGCATGCCTACCTGATTCGCCAACCCTGGTTGTATCTGCTCGGCGTCATCATGCTGTTGGGCCTCGGCGGATCCGTGTGGCACAACGCCCTCGCGAATCCGGCGGCACGGCAGTTTCGCGCCATGGGCATGCCGCCAACGCTAGCCGCATTGCACGCGGAGTATCACGATGTGCCGCCGGAGGAGAACGGGGCGCCAGTGTTGATGAGCGCATTCAAGAAAGGGCTGGAGAATACAGCGTACGTTCATACAGACCCCGAGTTGATTCCCATTGCGG
>CAZLBS010000510.1:0-1673 GCA_964557505.1 uncultured Nitrospiraceae bacterium
CGCTCAATGCTTCGACCTGTGATTGCAGCTCTTGTGTGCGCTCCGCCTTGATCTCCGCCGACATGGCCGGATTCTGCTGGACCACCGCCAGTTGAGTCCGGGCCTTATGCAACTGCGTGATGATGCCTTCTTTCCAAATCGTGTGGACTAAGGGGCCTTCGTTCTCGATGAATTTCTCGAGATGGGGCAGGCGCTTGCTGCTGAACGCTGCGAGTTCTTTACGGACTTCTTCCAGGCGGTTTTGATAGGCAATCAGTTCTTGCACAAAGTTCGGCGGATATTGAAAGCCCGGCCGGAGGTAGCGTTGGAGGCCCTGGCTGACAAGCTCTGCTTCCGCCCGGAGATGCGCCGGCGCCAACAGACGCCGCTGGCCGCCCGGAAATTTGCGGTAGGCCGCCGCTTCGAGCTGCTCGCTCCACCGGTTCAAGTAGGCAATGTGCGCTTCGGCGCTGTCGAAAACGGTTTCCTGAATGGGCTCGGATAGCTCCTCCAGAATGTTCTTCTCTTGCTCCAGCAAATAACGATCTTTGAGCACGCGGTGACGGTGGTATTCCCATCGGCTGAGAGGCGGCTCGTCGTCGCGATTTACCGGCATCACCTCGGGCGGCGGCTGACCGGCCTCCCATGCTTGAATCTCCGCGCGCATGCGCGCCTCGGCGCCGTCGACCCGGGCGGCCTCTTCAGGACGCACTTCGAGATAGCTGTCATCCCCGATCCACGAGAGCACCATGGACGTATGCGAGGCGAGCATGAACAAGTAATGCTGCATGAACGTGCTCGAATGCAGCGCTCGGAAACCCGTCAGCAGTGCGAAGGTCACCACGAGGAATATGGCCACGAAGACCATTGCACGGCGTCCGCCGCCCTTTGGCGCCTCGCCCTTGTCATGGTGAGGCGCAGCCTTGGATGGGGCGGATTGATCAGGCTTGTCGGTCATTGTTGTCCACACGGCTCCTGGTACTGCATGAGGGCAGATTCGCGTGAGGATACCAAGCCCCCGCCGCTTGGACAAACGCGGGAAACGCCGATAAGATGACGGCATGCCCCGCCGTTCGCCCCATGGACAATACGCCGCGTCCCCCGCTATCGACGACGCCAGCCTGAGCAACGGCCCTGCCCTTCTAGGCCAGCCGGTTACGGCCATTCCAGGCGTGGGCGCTGAGCGCGCAGCTCTCCTGGCAAAATTGGGCATCCACACGTGCGGCGGGCTGCTCATGCACTTTCCCCGCCGCTACCTCGACCGCCGGGAAATCGTGCGCATCGCGGATGCCGTGGAGGGACAAACGATTACAATCCGCGCCGCCGTGGTCCGCGCGCGCAACGTCCGGCTGCGCGGGCGCCTCTCGATGTGCGTGGCAGAAGTGCGCGACGAATCTGGCGCTATCAACGTTACATTCTTCGGGCGGGGCTATCTGGCCAAACAATTCCTCAAGGACGAATGCTACTACTTCACGGGCACGGTCGAGCAGTATCAAGGGCTGGCGCTGAAGAATCCGGAATACGAGCCCGGCGATGAGGAGGCCGGCGGCGTGCTCCATGCCGGCTGCATTGTGCCGATCTATCCATCCGCTGAGGGGCTTCATCAGCGCCTGCTGCGCCGCTGGGTCCGAGGGCTTCTCGATCAGGTTCAAGAGGCGCCGGAAGCAACATGGCCCGAAACACTGCCGGAGGCG
>CAZLBS010000510.1:1683-3078 GCA_964557505.1 uncultured Nitrospiraceae bacterium
CGTCTTCCCGAGGCGGGCGGGGCACTCGAAGCCATCCATTTTCCTGGCGAGCAAGAGGCCGCCGAGGCGGCGCGGCGCCGCTTCGCTTACGACGAGTTGCTGGCGATCCAGCTCGCGGTGCTTTCTGAGCGGCAGAAACACCACGAGGAGCACGGCATCGCGCACACGGTGAATGGGCCCTGCCTGATAGCTATGGGGCAGGGCCTGCCCTTTACGCTCACGGAAGGTCAAGACCGGGCGATCGCCGCGGTGCTCGCGGACATGGCCCTTGCACGCCCGATGGCACGGCTGCTTCAGGGAGATGTCGGCAGCGGCAAAACGGTCGTTGCCCTGCATGCCATCGCGTGCGCGCTCGATGGCGGACATCAAATCGCCTTTATGGCGCCTACCGAGATGCTTGCCGACCAGCACTACATGACCCTCAAGCAATGGCTCGAGCCCATGGGCATCCGGACGGCATGCTTCACAAGCTCCCGGAGGGCGCTCTCCGCACTGCGCCAAGACCTTCGCCGGGGAGACATCGATGTGGCAGTAGGCACCCAGGCGCTGTTTCAAGACGCCACCGAATTTCACCGCCTGGGCCTTGTGATCATCGACGAGCAGCACCGCTTCGGCATTGCCCAGCGTGAACGCCTCCGGCAAAAAGGCGCCGCGCCAGACGTGCTGCAAATGACGGCGACGCCCATCCCGCGCTCGATTGCATTGACGCTCTATGGCAGCTTGGACGTGACGCTGCTTGAAGGGCTTCCCCCCGGACGGCAGCCGGTAAAGACTCGGCGGATTCCAGCGGAAAAAGAGGCAGGCCTTTTCGACTTCATCATAGCCCAGGCCGCGAAGGGCGAGCAGACATACTATGTCTGCCCGCTCATCGAAGCCTCAGATGTGAAGGACCTGGCTCCGGCCACGCACCGCTTTGAAGAACTCTCCGCGGGCCGCTTGGCGGCTGTGCGGTGCGGCTTGCTCCACGGGCGCATGGATCCAGACGAAAAAGATGCGGTGATGCAGCAGTTCCGCGCAGGCGCCATCGACGTGCTGTTCGCCACGAGCGTTATCGAGGTCGGCGTCGACGTGCCGTCAGCAACGGTCATGGTCATTGAAGATGCCGGCCAATTCGGCTTGACGCAATTGCATCAGCTGCGCGGGCGTGTCGGAAGGGGATCAGCAGAATCGTACTGCTTCTTGCTCGGGAAACCCAAGACCCGCGAAGGGAAGGCCCGCCTGAAGGCCCTTTGCGAAACGGCCAGCGGGTTCGATTTGGCCGAGGCGGATCTGCGCATGCGGGGACCTGGCGAGGTCATGGGGGCCCGGCAGGCCGGGCTAAGCGATCTGCGCGCGGCAGATCTTCTACGAGATGTGCGGCTGCTAGACCACGCGCGCGAAGATGCGCAAGCCATA
>CAZLBS010000511.1:0-2298 GCA_964557505.1 uncultured Nitrospiraceae bacterium
CTAGCCAGCGGGTGCTGGTCGCCCTTCGGTGGCGGCAACTTCCAGAAAGGGGACGCCTCCTGGTACGGCAACGAGTACCATGGCCGCCGCACCGCATCCGGCGAAATCTTCAACGAGAATGCTTACACCGCCGCGCACCGCGAGTGGCCCTTCGGCACCTGGGCCATCGTCACCAACGAGCGCAATGGACGCACCGTGCGCGTGCGCATCAACGACCGCGGCCCCTTCATTCGCGGGCGCATTATCGACCTGAGCAAAGCCGCTGCCCGCGAAATCGATATGATCCATGCGGGCGTCGTGCCCGTGCGGGTTGAAGTCGTGAAATGGGGGCCCGGATAAGCGCTCAACGCAGACGCGTGGAGGGCGCCGCGCCGCCGCGTTGAGATGCCCGCGGGCACTGCCTAAACTATTGTCTATGAACAAGCCCCCAATCTTGCCCTGCGCCATTGCCGTAGGCGCCTATCTTTCCGCTGTCGATGCCTTGCGCTATTACCGCACCGATGCCTGGATTGTGGACCCCTGGACGACTCACCTGGGAGCGATGGCGGCGTTTGTCTTCTACGCGCTGCTCGCTGGCGCCGGCGCCGCATCGCTTTACCAACTCGGGGGGAAGCGTATCGGGTGGGCCGTCGCCGGCGCTGCGATGGGCGGAGCGGTCATGCCCATCGCCACAGGATTGCTGAGCGAGTTCCGCCTGGTGCTCGGCCTTGCCGTTGCAATCGGAGGCATCGTCCCCGCCGCCGCCGCCTGGCGCTTTCGCTGGCGGGGGGCGTTGTTTTTATTGGGCATCGCCGCACTCGCTCCTCTTGTTTATCCCGCATTGAAAGACCGGTATCTGTTCGCACATCCGGCATTCATGCTTCTCGGTGCACTCGGATTCACATTGGCGCCGATTCTGGCCGTGACGCTACCCAGTTCACGCGATGCGACGTTGGTGCGTGCATGCCGGGTGCTTGTGATTCTCCTAGCGCCCGTGCTGTTTTTTCGATGCACCATGCCTTCTACCGATAGCACCCCAGCTGGTGTCGCTCAAAGCGCGGTGCTCATTGTTCCAGATACCCTGCGCGCAGATTACATGAGCGCCTATGGAGGTGGTTGTCCAACCCCGGAAGCTAAGTTGCTCGGGACGAAAGGGTATCGATTTGAGCAAAGCTATGCATTGGCGCCGTGGACCGTGCCGTCGATGGTCGGAATGCTCACCTCGCAGTATCCGCCGGGAAATGACCCGGCTACACCGGAGGAGGACTGGCTAAAGCATTTCTTGCGCTATGAGTTGAATGATAAGGCCACAACCCTTGCGGAACACTTGCGTGAAGAGGGATACAAGACGGCGGCATTCATCGGTAATCCTTTGCTGGATGAGACTCTCGGGGTGCTTGATGGCTTCGAGACCGCTGTTACCGCTAGCAATCATTGGTCCTACGCCTCTATTCGGACTGGACCATTCGCCCGTGCCACCATGCTGCACGATGTGCTGCATGCTCTGCACTCAGATGCCGCCCCTAGAAGGCGCACGCCGCTAACCGAGTTCATCACGTTTCACGCCGCCCAGTTCATGATGCAAAAGAAAGGACCTGCGTTTATCTGGCTGCACTATATGGACCCGCACGCCCCCTACACGCCTCCCGAGCGCTTGCGGCCCGCCGCCGATGGGTGGCCCTATGCTTCGGAAAAACCGATGCTCGACGGCGAAGATGAAGTGCTTAAGCGTGCTCAACTGGGATTTGTCGCTGACTACTGCGGAGAGATTCGCCTCATTGATGAACAGCTTCAAACCTTGGACTATCCCATGCAGTTCTTGGGCCACGACCCCGCGCCCCTTGTGATTTTCACCTCCGATCATGGCGAGGAGTTCTGGGACCATGGCGGGGCGCTGCATGGGCACACGCTCTATAACGAATTGATCCGTGTCCCGCTGATTTTCTCGGGACCTGGCGTCGTCAAAGGCGGGGTGTCCGATGTGCCCGTAAGCGGCATCGACCTAATGCCGACGCTGGCGGATGCGCTAGGGCTGCCGATCCCGGCCGAGTGGGAGGGGCGCAGTTTATGGCCGCTGATCAGCGGGCAGGCGCCGGCCCTCGGCACAGTCCCAGTATTTGCGCAGAGCACGGATTCGCGCAGCGTCGAGGGGCCGTTGCAGGCTGTTATCGATGGCGACCAGAAGCTGATTCGGCGGACCGACGACACGGCGCGCTGGCTCTTTGAATTGCAACAAGACCCCGGGGAATTGCGCGACGTATCAGCGCTTTACCGCGATCTCACCGAGCAGTTCAAGCAGGGCGACGTCAGCCCGATCTC
>CAZLBS010000511.1:2308-3074 GCA_964557505.1 uncultured Nitrospiraceae bacterium
GAGGCATGGGAAGCGGCCTTCGCCTCTACGTACAGCGCGTTGGGTGAAGAGGCCTTCGACCCCGAGGCCGCCGCCGAGCGCGAATAGCAACTTCGAGCCCTTGGATACATTGAATAAAAATAGTGGGTAAACCTTCGTTCCGCCAAGAACGTTTCCCCACGGCCCTTCACAGAACGATGTTTGGCCTACGGCCGGACCAATTGCCCTTCGACTTCGTCGCGCTTGGCCTTTCCTTCGAGACTCTCGATAAGCTGAAGCGCGAAGTCCATGGCGGTGCCGGGGCCCCGGCCCGTGATGACCTTGCCGTCGACTTCCGTCACGCCTCCTGTGTTGTTGGCGCCAGGCAAGTCCACGCCCGGATAGGCCGTCGCCGTTTTGCCCTCGAGCAGTCCCGCGGCGTGCAGCGCCATCGGCGCGGCACAGACCGCCCCGGTGAATTTTCCGCTCTCCGCCATTTTCTTGAGCAAGGCCTGCACGCGTTCGTCGTCGCGCAGGGTCATGGCGCCCGCCGTGCCGCCGGGCAAGGCAACCATGTCGTAGTCTTTCGCAAGTGCATCATCCAGCGATGTGTCGGCCATGAGGGTGACGTCATGCGCGGCCTCGACTGGTTTGCCGGTGAGCGATGCGGTGGTCACATCAATGCCAGCCCGCCGCAATAGATCGATAATCGTGACCGCTTCAAGCGGTTCCAGGCCATCGGCCAAGGGAACGAGCACAGTGCTCATGGGTGCATTCCTCCTTCTGCCTGCGTCCTGAACACGTGTAC
>CAZLBS010000512.1:0-3064 GCA_964557505.1 uncultured Nitrospiraceae bacterium
CATCGCGAATCACCGTGCCGTTGGGCAGCCACATGGGCAGCCCTGCGCCTACCTCATCATCCAATAGGAAGAGGTCCAGTTCGTTGCCGAGCTTGCGGTGGTCCCGCTGCCGGGCGAGTTCGCGCTTCTCGATATAGTCCTTAAGTTCCGCGGCACTCTCGAAAGCGAGCCCGTAAATACGGGTCAGCATGGGGTTTTTCTCATCGCCGCGCCAGTAGCTGCCGCTGATGCGGTCGAGCTTGTAGCAGGCCTTTGGCACCTCGCCCGTATGCTCCAAGTGCGGCCCTTCGCACATGTCGATGAAGGGGCCGTTTTTGTAGAAGCCCAGGGCGCCGTCATCGCTCTTGCCCGTGGCCACCAACTCGCGCGCATATTCGACCTTATAGGTTTGCCCGGCTTCGGCGAGGTCCCGCTCTGCTTCCGCGAGCGTTTTCATTTCCTGCTCGAACGGCTGCTTCTCCTTAATGATCCGCTGCATGCGCTTTTCGAGATCCTTCAAGTCCGCCTCGCTGATCGGCTCGTGGCCAAAGTCGAAGTCGTAGTAGAATCCATCGGCTACCGGCGGCCCGAACCCGAGCTTTGCCTGCGGACGAATCTCCAATACGGCCTGCGCCAATATATGCGCCAGCGAATGCCGCAGCCGGTAGATGTGGGTTTGCTTATGCTCATCAAGAACCGCGCTCATATGCCGGTTTGTCTCCGTCGTTTGGCATCCACAAATGCCTTTGAAAGGTGCTTTGTTCGAGTATAGCAATCATGCGGGAGCGACTTCTTTCGAGCCAGAGGCACGCACGCTTAACCGGTCTTCAAGAAGATTGTTCCGGATTCTCCTGTATGCCGGGCAGGGCAGCAGAAAGGGCGTTGCATGCGCTCCTGCACCCGCTCGAGCCTTGGGATAGGCACTCCATTTTGCAAAGAGGACCCTTCCCATCTATCCTCGCAATATGCACAGCAACGTGGCCCAGCATGCCTCCGCCGAGGAGTATCGCGCGTTTCACCGCGAACGCATCGCGACGCTTCGCGCACTGATCGAACGGCATGTGCCCCAGCGTGTTGCGCATGCCTTGGATGTCGGCGGCGGCGGCGACGCCGGCGGTCTCGGCGAGTGGCTCCGCGAAGAAAAGGCCGGCACGCTGCACGCGGTAGACACGGGCGATGATGCTGCCCGCGCGCGGGAACTCGGTATCGACGCACACCGCTGCGACATCGATCGCGAGCCTCTCCCATTCGACGATGCTTCCATGCAGCTCATCATCTTCTCGTCCGTGATCGAGCATCTCTTCAATCCGCATTTCGCCTTGCGGGAAATCGTCCGTGTCATGGCGCCGCAAGCCCTGCTCATTCTCGAGGCCCCGAATGCCGTTTCCCTTGGCCGGCGCCTCGCAGCCCTGCGGGGGCGCAATCCGTTCGCGCAGTTCCACGCGTACAACTTCCTCGAAGACAAGGCCTTTATGGTGCACTGTTCCGTGTTTTATACACCGGGCGAAATCCGCGCGCGGCTGGGCGCGGGGTTTGAGATCTTGGAAGAAGGCTATGGGATGCACCACCCGCCGCAGAATGCATTGAAACGCGCGCTGCGCTTAAGCTGCGCCAAGATGATCCCGAGCACAAGCGACTGGTTCTACGTGGCCGCCCGCAAGAAGACGGCATGAGCAGCGCCGTCTCTAGAGTGCTTCCAATTCGCTTGTGATCTGTCCGCGCGCCGCTTCCGGCAAATCAAAGGTGGTGAGCAGCGATTCATAAGCCTGCCGCGCTTCATCGATGCGCGCGGCTTCCGCCAGCATCCGTGCATGCAGCAGATGCACCTGGACGACATTGGGAGCCAACTGCGCCGCCCGTGCCAGTTCGTCAGCGGCCGCGCCCACATCGCCCATGCCGCGAAGCGCATTCGCCAGATGCACATGCGCGTCAATTCGCGGCTTTTCTTCCAAGTGTGGAATTGCCTCGATGATGAGACGCTGTGCGGCTTCAAACTCCCCCAGCCGCGCCAGGCTGATGCCCGTGTGCAGCCGGCCCATGGCTGCGTCTGGATCGTCCGCCGGCGCGCCGGCCGCGATGGTGCGCAACAGTTCCGCGGCCCAATCCCACTGTCCTGCCAAAAAGGGATCCACGGTCTCCCCAGGGAAATCCAACAAAAACCGCGACAGCATCATGGCCCCTTGTTGGAAGTCGTTGGGCTCCCCAGCGGCTGCCCGGGCGACAGCCGCCACCGTTGCCGGCAAGCCTTGCTCACGTTCACGATGCTGCTCCCATGAATCGCGGGCCAACTCTATCGCACGTTCCGGCTGGTTCAGCGCGATGGCCGTCTTCGCATACTCCGCCCATGCGATCGCATCTGTCCGGTCACGGGCGATGGCTTCGCCAAACGCGTCAAGCGCCTCGGCATGCCGCTCGAAGCCGCGGCTCAAACACCGCCCCAGATACCGGTACGCCGTGCTCAACGCCTGAGCATCCGTCTGAGGATCCGCGCGCATCGCATCGATCGCCTTCGTGAGGGATACCCGCATCCACTCCCAACGATCCGATACCGCCGCGAAGCGCAGAAACACCGGCCAATTGCCGGCATCGGCCGGGTCAGCCTGCGTGGCCCTGCGAAGCGATTCCTCCGCCGCCGCGAAGTTGCGCAGTCCAATTTCCGCAATCGCCGTCAAGCGGTTCAGTTCGCTGCGGTTGCCGGCGCCATATTCCAGCGCGAGCGTCAGATTGTCCGCCGCCTGGGCCCACGATTCATCGGTCGACTCCACGGCCTCTGGCGATCGGCGCGGACCGATGCGCTCGAGCACCGTAGCGCGCACATGATAGGCCCGCCCGAGCATCTCGCGTGATTGTGGATACACCGGACACAAATCGCGCGCCCGCCGGGCAAGCGAGAAGGGTTCCTCGAGCGACTCGTCTAGCAACTCTATTGTGGGCGGCAAATTTACCTGGCGGGTGTTCTCGAGAAACAGGCGCAGCCGGGCGCCCGCCCCTTGCGCCAACGAAAAGATGTAATTCGGATGCAGCTCGAGAGAAGCATCAAAGCACTCAATCGCGGCGGGCAAATCGTCCTGCCGGATGTGCGCCT
>CAZLBS010000513.1:0-3050 GCA_964557505.1 uncultured Nitrospiraceae bacterium
CGGCCCCGGTCGCTCACGGCGCAACGCGTGACCATCAACCTGCCGCGGGCGGCCTACCGCTCCGGGGGCGGCCGCACGCTGCTGCTGAAAGAGCTTGAGCGGTTGACCGATGTGTGCGCGGCGGCGCTCGTGCAAAAGCGTGATTTCTTGGCGCGGCTTGCCGAGGCCGGTCCTGCAGGGCCGCTCGCCTGGCCGCTGTCGAAGCAGGCCGGCGAAGCGCTCATCGGGCTCGCGGAGGCCCACTACGAAATCGGCCTGGCGGGCTTGAATGAATGCGCCGCTTACGTGACGGGCGCGCCGTGGCACGCCACGCCGGAAGGCCGCTCGCTGGCGCAGGAGATCGCTACCTGCGTGCGGGATGGTGCTGCTGGCTGGAGCGCACAGGAAGGATTGCTCATCGCGGTAGGGGCCCGGCACGACGCCGCGGCGGCCGCCCGCATGGCCCGGCACGACTTGCGCCAGTACCCCGAGTGCGCCGCCCGCATGGTGTTGGTTGATCCGCTGACGCAAGAACCGTCGTACACGCCGGGCTGCTCGGTGTCAGGCCATGACGGGGTGTCGCCCTGGCAACGGGCGGAAGCCGAAGGCGCGGTGCATGCCCTCCTCACGACGAGCTGCGAGGTCAACCTGCCCCTTCCCGCCGATGCCAGCTTGCGCGACTTGACGCAACTCGTGCGCCATATCCACTTGGGGACGGATGTCGCAAGGGCGCGCTTTGAAATGCCGCCTGAAGCGCTTCCCGCGGCCATGAAGGCGAGCGCGTAACCTCAGTACCAGATGTATCGCCGGGCAAAGCGGCTGCCGCTGTACACGGCCAGGGGCCTAAGCACCGGATAGAGCCACTCGGCAGGGGTAGTCAGCCCGCCCCGGACAGCTTCCCGCAGCCATTGCCGGTACTTCGGCAGGCTGGCCAAGTCGCGGATGAGGTCGCCTTCATGATAGGAGCAGCCCATCCCGCGGAGGGCGAGGCCTTCGTTCCGGCACCGCCGCCAGACCGCCCGCGTGGTGTAGTTGTGATGGTGCAACACCGGCGCATCGTCTGGAAAGACCACGCGCCATGGGCTGCCGTGCAGTGTTTGCTGAAACTGAAAGTCTTCCCCGGTGGCTTGCGGTTGGATGCGGTATGCTTCCCACACCGAGCGGCGCACGGCGGTATTCGCGAAGCTCACCCCGCGCCCATACCGCCGAACGAACTTCCGAATCTCTTGCGTGAAATAGTAATAGCCGTTCTTTTCCCATTGAAACTGGGGAAAGCCGCGCTGGGGATCGGGGATGCTGCTGCCGCAGCTGACCGCGACGTCGCGCGCTTCCATTGGGGCCGTGAGCCGTTCGAGCCAATCAGCACGGGCGGGCACCGCATCCTGCGAGAGATTGACGACGATGCCGCCGCGCGCCTCTTGGAACATGCGTTCGCGGGCCGCGCCCCAATTGAAGCCGCTCGGGACGGCCTCGAGCACGCGGACGTGATGCGCGCGCAAGAGTTCCAACGTACCATCGCGCGAGCCGCTGTCGAGCGCAAGCAACTCGACGCGTTTGTTCGTCTCTTGGCCGAGCACCGCTTGCAAGGCGCGCTCGAAAATGGGTCCGCCGTCTCGTGTCGGCATCGCCACGGTCACGTCATATGGTGGACTGGAGGCGGGCTGCAACACGCTCAACCGCCGTCCCCCCGCCAGAGCCATTCGGAAAAGGCTTTCGGCTTTAACACAGCGGTGCTGCGAATACGCCGCCGCTCGCGCAACGCATGCGGAAGGTTGGACAGCCCTTCGGCTTCGGCCTTCATCACCTCGCCGATGGCGCGAACCAGACCGCGGTCGCATCGGACGGCGCCCAGCGTTCGAAAGCGGGCCCGGGCATGTTCCACCAATATCGCGGGCAAATGCCGGAGCAACAGCCGCAAGGGAAAATGCTTAAGCACGAGCAGGAGATGGTTTCGCTGGCATTGCCGGGTGCGCCACCAGCGGCGGTCTTCAAGACTGGCAGCGCCCTCATGAAAGGCCCGCGCACGGGGCACGATGCGCATCGTATACCCAAGCCAGCGGGCGCGCAGACTCATGTCCATATCGTCGAAATAGGCCACGAAGGTTTCATCGAATAAGCCCGCCTCTTCGAACAGTGCGCGCGGGTAAATGGCCGCACCCGCGGTGATCCCCGTGGGCTCTCGCAGGTGCTTTGCGGCTTGGGAGAGATGTTCGCGAAAGCCGATGCTTTCCGGACGGCCGTTTGGAAGGAGGCGATCGCCCGCCGCATAAACCGTCTTTCGTTTCGATTCAAATAAGACGAGAGGCCCGGCAACGGTTTTGGGCTCAAGCGCGGCATAGAGGTGTTCCAGGCAATCTGGAGCCATGGTCATATCGTTGTTGAGCAGCATAATGTAGTCGCCGCGGGCTTCGCCTATCCCAACATTGACAGCGGCGCAAAAGCCGCGGTTCTCCGTCATGGCGACTACGGTCAGTTGGGGATAGCGCTCCACGAACAGGTCGACGGTGCCATCGTCCGAGCCGTCGTCCACCACGATGATTTCGCTTGGGGGACGCGTTTGCGCGAGCAAGTCATCCACACAGCGGCGGGCCCGCTCTTTGCCATTCCACGTAGGAATCACCACGCTGAGAGTCGCCTCGGTCATGAGATACGGTCTTGCTCCTTCGCTGGTTTTGCCTCGAGCCACAGCAACTGCCGGTAGCAAGGGCCGAGATGCACGCGCTCGAAGACTGGCGTCAGCGCCCGCAGCAGGGCCTGCGCGAGCGCGTTGCCGCGCCCTGGCCAGCCGCACATCATGACGCGCCACATCCATTCCCATAGCAGGAGATTCGCGTTGGGCTTTGCCGTGACGGTGAACCGGCCCGCGGCCGCGGCCGTCAGCCGGGCGGTCATCCGGCTCGCATCGGGCAAGCCGCATTCGCCGTGCTCTTCCAGCCAGCGAAGGCGGCGCCCGGTGTATTGATGGTACGCATCGGCGACGCGGATTTCCGCCCGGCGCGAGGCCTCCCCGCTGGGAAAGCCAATTACCCCGGCTCCACCTGGTCCCAAGACGCGGACCAATTCAGCGATGG
>CAZLBS010000514.1:0-3046 GCA_964557505.1 uncultured Nitrospiraceae bacterium
GATACCCGCCGAGATCTACATCGATGGGGTGCTGACTGGGGCGGAGGAAGTGGCGCTCGAAGCGGGCGAAGAGCGCACGCTCGTCTTGCGGCAACTCATCACCGGCGGCCGCACGGCAATCGTCCGGCTCGAGCATGACGATGCGCTGCCGGATGACAACATTGCCTATGCGTTGCTGCCCGCGTACGAACCCGTGAATGTGTTGTTGGTTACGCCGGGCAATCTCTTTCTGGAAAGCGCCCTCGCCACCGACCCCTTGGTATCGGCGTTCACCGTCAGCCCGGAAGATCATGCGGTGTTGGCGGAGAATGGCTACGGCGCGTCTGAGTTCGATGTCGCCATCTTTGACCGGGCGGGCGAAGCGGCCGCAATCGAGCCGGTACCAGCAGAGCATATCTGGTATATCGCGGACTGGCCTCAAGGCGATGGGGTAAAGGCCGGAGGCGCGCAACGGGAGACGGTCATTACGGAATGGGCAGATGGCCATCCCATGATGCGTGGCGTCAATCCCGAAGGCGTATTGATCGAGGAGGCTGCCGCGCTGGAAGTCGATGCGGCGGTACAGCCTTTGCTGACCGCTCTGGGAAGTCCATTGGCCGCGGTCCAGGAAGACGGTGATGGCCGCGCCCTCTACTTGGGATTCGATCTGACGCTGAGCGACTGGCCGCTGCGGGTCGGGTTTCCGGTGTTTGTCTCTCAGGCCGTGCGCTTTCTTGCCCATGGCGGCAGCGCCGAGGAACTTTCGGGCGAGAAGGCAGGCGCCCTTTTGACCCTCGAACGCGGCGAGGCGGACGCCGCGGGATTGCTCGCGCAGTGGCGGGGGCCCGAAAGCAATGCCGAGGCAATTGGCGGGGCGGGTGATGGGCCAGCACCCAGCTTGCTTGCAGAGCGGGCAGGCCTCTACGGCTGGCTGGGCGTCGGCGAGGACCCTGCCTTTCTGCCAGCGGCGGCCGTGAACATCGCCTCGCCGCGCGAATCACGCATTGCGCCCGCCGAAGCGCCCGAGGCGATCGGGGCCGTGGCCTACGCCGAAGCATCGCGGGAGGGCCTGCTCGGCGGGGCGCCCTGGTTTGCGCTGGCCGTCTGCGCAGGCGTGTTGAGCCTCGCCGAATGGGCGGCTTTTCACCGGCGCTGGTTGGAATGATCCCAATGCCCATTCCTGAATTGTCGTTCGATTCTCCGTTATGGCTCTATGCGCTGCTCGCACTCGGCATGCTGCCGCTGGTGCTGCGGTTTACGCTTGCCGACATGCCGCGGTTGCAGATGGCCTGTTCGCTCGTCACGCGCATTGTCATCATTGCGTTGGTCGCCTTGGCGCTGGCGCGCGCCACGTGGCAAACCGCTTCGGACAACGTGGCCGTGCTGCTCTTGGCCGATGCGTCGGCCAGTGTTCCGTCCGGCGCGCCTGAGACCATACGCGAGCGAGCAGAAGCCCTGCGCGAGGCCATGGCTCCCGGGAGCGAGCTGGGCCTGGCGCTCTTTGCTGAGTCGGCACAGTTGATTACGCCGGTGAGCAACGCGCCTGAATTCCCGGAGACCATCGCGTTGCCTGCGGCAAATGAGGCCACCGACTTCCAGGCGGCGTTGGAACAGGTGCGCGGCATGATGCCGGGGGGATTCGTTCCTAAGGTCGTGCTCTTGAGCGACGGCAACGATACAAGCGGGGGCGGACTGGCCGCGGCAGGAGCGCTTGCGGGCAGCGGCATCGACGTGTACACCGAGACCTACGAATCGCTGGAGCAGCCCGAGGTCCTGTTGGAAAGCCTCGAGGCGCCTTCGATGGCGCGCCGGGGCGCGTCGTTTACGTTGACCGCGATCGCGCAATCCTCGCAGGAAACCACCGCGACGGCGACGCTCTTTCGCAATGGATTCAAGCTCGATGAGAACCAGATCGCCCTGTCGCCGGGGGAGACCTCTATTCGCCTGGAAGAGCCCGCCGCGCCCGATGGTCTTGTGCAATATGAAGTGCGCCTCGCCGCGGCGGAAGATTTCTTCGCGAACAATAACGTCGCCAAGGCGGCGGTGCGTGTCGAGGGCGAACCGCGCGTCTTGCTGCTCGAGGGCGACGAGCGCGAGGCGCGGCATTTGACGCGTGCGCTGGCGGCGGAGAACATCCAGGCCGAAGTGCGCGGCGCGGCGGGCATGCCCGCCAACCTAGCAGAACTGGCCGCCTACGAAGCCATCATCTACAGTGATGTGCCCGCGCCGGAAGTGTCGGCGGCAAGCATGCAAGCGCTGCGCACCTATGTCGAGGAACTCGGCGGCGGGTTCATCATGCTGGGCGGGGAAGAGTCGTTCGGCCTGGGCGGCTATCACCGCACGGCTGTTGAAGAGTTGTTGCCCGTACGCATGCGGGCGGAGCGGCGCCGCGATGAGCCCAGCCTCGCCATGAGCCTCGTCATCGACAAGTCGGGCAGCATGAACGGCGAGAAGATCGAATTGGCTAAAGAGGCCGCGATTTCCGCTGTAGAGTTGTTGGGCCCGCGCGATTTCGTAGGGGTTGTGGTGTTCGATGGGCAAGCCGCCTGGGCGGTCGACATGCAGAGCGCCTCGAACCGTGGCGGGATCATGCAGACTATCGCCAGCATTACAGCGGGCGGCGGCACCAATCTTTATCCGGCGCTCGACCGGGCCTACGGCGCTTTGGCAAGCACGAGCGCGGTGCACAAGCACTGCATCGTCCTGACCGACGGGCAGTCGCAGCCGGGCGATTTCGCGGGCATCGTCGACCGTATGGCGCTCGAGGGCGTCACGGTATCGGGCGTCGCAGTCGGCCAAGGGGCGGACACCTCGTTGCTGCAGGACATCGCGCGGTGGGGAAATGGCCGCTATTACTTCACCGACGACCCCTACGACATTCCGCAAATCTTTGCGAAAGAGACCATGCAGGCCTCGCGATCGTCGTTGATTGAAGAGCCTTTCCTGCCGCTCGCCACGCGTCCGCATGAAGCGGCGCAGGGGATCGAGTGGGACGCGGCGCCCTTTCTCTTCGGGTATGTGGCGACAACGGGGAAACCGACGGCGGAGGTTGTTTCATCGACTGAGC
>CAZLBS010000515.1:0-3033 GCA_964557505.1 uncultured Nitrospiraceae bacterium
CCTGAGCCTGAGCCTGAGCCGCAACGTACGCCGCCGCGCCCGACGCCGCCGCCGGAGCCGGAACCCGAACCGCTGCTGGACGACCTCGAGATGCTTGAGGAAATCGAGCCCGAAGAATTGATCACCGCGCGCCGCGACCCACCCAAACAGGGGGTCTCGCTGCAGCCGGATCTGCCCGGGCCCTTGAGCTACTGGGGAACGCTCGTACAGCGCAAAGTCGAACGGAATTGGCAGAAGCCAGGCGGTCTCCGCTTGACGGGCGCCGAACAACATGTCGTCGTATCGTTTATCGTCAATCGAGATGGACGGCTGCTTGAAGAGCCCGTCGTCCTCAACGACAACGGTCAGCCCGAACTCGCCAATTCGGTGGTGAACGCCATCATCGCGGCTGAACCGTATCCTCCGCTGCCCGACAATTATGACGCCCTTGAGCAAGAAGTCGTCTGCCGCTTTGCGCTTGAATAGCCAACAGGGTACAGGGCAGTCCGGGCAACGGGCATGCGGTATACTGGAATTTCACGAGGCGCACGAAAGGCGGTAGGAGAGGCAGCCATGGCAACGGCAACGGAGCAAGCGGGAACCATCGCCCCCAAGAATCCGGCGACAGGCGAAGTGCTTTATGAAGTCCCCGAGGCTACAGACAGCCAGATCGCCGACGCCTTTGCACGGGCGCATGCAGCCTTTGACGTCGTGAGAAAGATGAGCGTCGCGGAGCGCTGTCAGGAAGCGCGCAAACTGCTTCGCTACATCCGCAACCACAAGGAAAGCATCGTCGACCGTGTCGTCTCGGAGACAGGCAAGACGCGCTACGACGCGATGGTCGCCGAAATCTTCGCCACGCTCGACATGGTCGACTACTACATCAAGAATGGCGAGAAACTCTTGCGGCCTCAGAAGCTGGCTACCCCCGTGCTGCTCATGGGCAAGAAAGGCAAGATTGTCTTCGAGCCCATCGGCCCAGTCTTGATCATCAGCCCCTGGAATTATCCCTTCAATCAAGCCATACAGCCCTTTATCGGCGCATTCATCGCCGGCAACAGCGTGGTCTACAAACCTTCTGAACACACCCCGCTCAAGGGGCTCATCGAGCAAGTGTTCAGTGAGAGCGGCTTCGTGAAGGACGCCATCACCGTCGTCTATGGCGGCCGAGAAGTGGGCCAAAAGCTCATCGCCCAGCGGCCGGCCAAAATCTTTTTCACCGGCAGCACCCCGGCGGGCAAGGCCATCATGAAGCAGGCCGCCGAGCATGTCATCCCCGTGGAACTCGAACTCGGCGGCAAGGACCCAATGATTGTCTTCGAAGACGTAGACATCGAGCGCACGGTCAACGGCGCGATGTGGGGCGGTTTGTCCAATGGCGGACAAATCTGCACTGCCGTCGAGCGCGTCTATGTGCAGCGGCCCATCTTCGATGACTTCGTCAAGACCTTGCGCGAGAAGATCGGCAACATGAGTACGCCAATCACGCAGCCAGACGATAGCGCTGGCGGGCGGGATCTGGGCTACATGACGCCGGATTTCCAAGTGCACAAGGTGTGCGAGCAACTCGAAGATGCGCGGGCCAAGGGCGCCGAGGTCGTCGTCAATGGCGATGTCGTTGGGCACGTCGTGCCGCCAGCCGTTCTCACCAACGTGACGCCAGAAATGAAAGCGGTACGGGAGGAAACCTTTGGGCCCCTCTTGGCCGTGCAGCCATTCGACACCGAAGAAGAAGCCATCACCCTGGCAAACGATAGTGAGTACGGCCTCAGTGCAAGCGTGTGGTCGCGAGATCTCGAGCGCGCCGAGCGCGTTGCCAGCGCCATCGTCACCGGCACCGTATCCATCAACAACGTCCTATCGACTCAGGGCCATAGCGGCCTGCCCTTCGGAGGGACAAAGCAGAGCGGCTTCGGCAGATTCAAAGGACAGTTCGGCCTGTACTCCTTCTCCAACATCAAGTCGGTCATGAGCGAAAAACAGAGCAACATGCTCGAAGTCAATTGGTATCCCTTCACAACCGAGAAGTACGCGCAACTCATAAAGTTCATTGATGCCCTGTTCAGTGAATCTCCCCTGGCTACGGTGAAGGGCGCTCTAGCCGGAATGAAGTTGCAGAAGCTGTCGCAAAAGCAACGCCTATAATGCCCCCGTCAACTGCAGTCCCTCGTTTAATCCATCGAGGATAAACTGCACGGCGATGGCGCTGACGATGAGTCCGAGAATGCGCGTCACCACTTCGAGTCCGGTCTCGCCAATTAGCCGTACGATGAAGCCGCCTGCTGCCAGGATGACGAACGACAGCAGGCCCACCACGGGAATCACGCCCAATAGCGCCCCCAATTCCACCCATGACGATGAGTCGCATGAATACAGAATAACCACGCTGATCGAGCCAGGGCCCACGTACAAGGGCACGACAATCGGCACCATGATGTGCCCGAAGCGCTCGCTGAGCGAAGGAGCCGCCGCATCCTCATCGCCATGGGGCAGTTGCCGCGCCACGCCGGACACCATCTGAATCCCCGTCAACAGCAGCAGGATGCCCCCGGCGATACGAAAGGCCGAAAGCGAAATCCCAAAGAAGCCGAGGATCGCCTCCCCTGCCAAGAAGAAGAGAATAAGCAGGATAATCGTGACCGCCATCGCCAGCGCAGCGAGCAGCCGCTGCCGCGCCGGGTAGTCGCGGCGCGTCGCCGACAAGAAAAAAGGCAGATTGCCTATCGGGTCGACTACGGCCGTCAGGGCGATAAAGAAGTTGAGCGTAAGTTGCCAGTCCATGCCCGCGATTATCCGGGTAGCCTCCGGTGCATACAACGGCCCGCCCGGGTCCGCGTTGCTGCGTTGCGATGCCACAGGCTAGACTTATTCGCTATGAATGGAAGCAATTCAGATCTGCCCCCAGATTTTGCGCAGCAGCGCCTCAGCCTGCTGCGCATTCAGACCGTTTGCCTGTTCGTCCTGACGGCCATCGCCGTGGCCGCGGGACTCTTCTGCCTCCGGCCAGTCCTCATTCCATTCTCCCTGGCGGTCTTCTTGGTGTACTTTCTGCAG
>CAZLBS010000516.1:0-3020 GCA_964557505.1 uncultured Nitrospiraceae bacterium
GGCACCTTCGTCCGCTCGAGCAGCGCCGCCACGGCCGCGCAGCCAAGGGCGATGGTGTCCATTTTCGTGAAGGCCCCGAAGGCACGCAGGAACGGCGTGCGCACGCCGCCTACGATGACCGCGCGGTTCTTCGTTGGACTATCCTTCTTTACAGGCATGGTTGGTTGTGCTCCGCTTCGTCTTCATGGTTCTGGAAATTACGCGCCGATGTAGCCGCCGCCGCACACCCGCACGACTTGGCCGCATAGTCCGGCTGCACCGGGACTCGAAAGATATGTAATGGTCTCCGCGACATCCTCCGGCAAGCCGCCTTGGGACAAGTTGCTGAGGCGGCGGCCCGCTTCGCGTGTGCCAAAAGGCATGGCTGCCGTCATTTCGGTTTCGATGAAGCCAGGCGCTACGGCATTCACGGCGATCCCGCGTGAAGCCAGTGCGGGGCCCAATGCCTCAATGTAGCCGATGATGCCCGCCTTGGATGCGGCATAGTTGGTTTGCCCGAAATTGCCGGCAATGCCCCCGATTGACGAAACGCACACGATGCGCCCGTTGTCCCGAAGGATGTCGAGCAAGGCTTCGTTGATCCGGATCAGCGCGCGCAGATTCACATCGAGCACCATCTGCCAACGGTCTTCGTCCATTTTCGCGAGCGTCTTATCGCGCGTAACGCCTGCGTTGTGAATCATGATGTCGAGACCGCCGTGCCGTTCCGAGAGGTGCGAGCGAATGGTGTCGGCGGCATCGCCGCTCGTGATGTCGCATCCAAGCGCCTCGCCGCCGATCGCTTGCGCGACGGATTCTGCATCCGCCATTTCCGCCGGCCGATCCAGCACGATGACCTTGGCTCCCTCGCGTGCTAGGGCCCGAGCCGTTGCCGCGCCAATGCCCCGCGCGCCCCCAGTCACCATGGCAACCTTTCCATCGAGGGACTTTTCAAGCCGCGCGCCAGGACCGCCTTCGACCTGCGCGGAAAGGTGCAATGCCTGGCCCGAGATATAGGCAGAACGGGGCGAAAGCAGGAAATGCAACAGGGGTCCGGTCCGGTCGTCCGCCCCCGCGCCCACGTATACGGTCTGTGCAGTGGCGCCTTTCCGGCCTAGCTCACGGCCCAGGCTTCGCATGAAACCTTCCACGGCGCGGCGGGCGGCCGCTTGCGCCATGGTTCCCGCCTCTTGGGGAGGACGCACCAGCGCGATGGCTCGTCCGCATGTCGACAGCGAACGCACCTGCGCATGAAAGAAGCTGTACAAATCATCGAGTGCGGACAAATCATCCATGCCCGTAGCATCGAACACGAGGGCATGAGGACGCTGGCCTTCAGGGATATCCTCGGATTTGATTCCGTGCGCCGCCTGAGCCCCCGTGACTACGTCTGCTCCAAATGCAGTCAGCGCTGATTCTAACGTTGGGACGAGTTGAGCGCTTTCGCATGAGGCCAAAACAACGATCCGGCCTTCTAGCGGGCGTGCGTTCCATGGGCCAGTGTCTCGCTCGAGTGGCTGCGGCAACGGGACAGGGAGCCCAATGCCCTTCACGACAGCGCTGGCCGTCCTATTCGCGCTCAGGTTCAGCAGGAAGTCGCTCATTGTTCGCTCCAATTGGCCCCGCTTGCCCCATGGCATTTATACGCGCCGAATCCAACCCAGTAAGAATAAGGACGCCCGTAGACCGGTGGGGTGCCGAAAACGTAGAAACTACTCTTAAGCGGGATGGAGATTCAACGCGGCGAAGAAGCGGTGTTGACGCCCATAAGTGCAAGTTCTGGCTAAACATTTATGCATTCATGTAAACCTGTGCCATCTGCGAACGAGGCTTGGGTGCGTGCTCGCAAGAGGCGCCGGGGAGAGGCTATGCTGCCGGTGCGTTCTTCTTCGGCGGAACCGTCCGACGCAAACAAGTGCAGGGGCTACACGATGACCACACACGACATCATGAGTTTTTCGGCGCCGCCTTCCTATGGGCCGATGTACCGCAAGATCCTCTTTGGCAAGCGGCGGCCAGGCTTGAAGCCAGGAGCTTCCTTGCCTGCTCTTGCCGCGGAATGTGCGTCGCTATCCATCGACCGCGGCAACCTTGACGCCTATCGCGAGGTCTGCGGCGTGAAGCACGATTTCGTGCCCATTCTATATCCGCACGTAATGACCGGCTCCCTTCACTTCGCCATCATGACGCATGACGAGTTCCCCTTATCGATGATGGGGGCGCTGCATCTGCGAAATCATGTCCTGCAGCACCGCCCATTGAACGCGTCGGGCACGTATAAGGTCGTGTGCTCGCTTGACGCGCACCGGGTAGCAAAGGCCGGCATGGAACTCGATGTGAGTACCCTGCTGACGACTGGCGAAGAACGTATCTGGGAGAGCATCAGCACGTACCTCGTGCGGGGCAAGTTTGGCGAGCCCGAGGAGACGCCCGCCCGCGCACAGATTGCCGAGGCAACGCCAGAAGAAGAGGCCGCCTCGTGGCACATTCCTCCTGGAACAGGCCGGCGGTATGCAAAAGTATGTGGCGACTACAACCCGATCCACTTGCATCCGCTTACCGCGAAGCTCTTTGGATTCAAACGCGACATTGTCCATGGCATGTGGGCAGCTGGTACATCAATAGCGCAGCTCGACTTGCCCCAAGAGGAGCCTGCCCATTGCGATCTGCTCTTCAAGGGGCCAACCTTCATGAATTCTTCGGTGCGGCTATTGAAGGCTCCTGTGGATGATGGGGTGCGGTTCGACCTATACGCTGGCAGCAACCCGAAGCCAACCATCAACGGCTGGTGGCGTACGGCCAGCCCCAATGCGGCATTGGTATCTGGCTAGCCGTGCTGCATGGATGTGCTGGGATACAAGCGGCGGGCGCGTAAGCGACGGTTTCGGATGTGCTGCACTGCTGACGGACCCGTCCGCTGATTTAGGGCGAGTGCACGGGAAGCGTATACCGCATTGAATAGCGTTGGTCGAATCTTCGTAAGGGATGGATACATATGGCGTACCCGGAGGGAGTCGAACCCCCAACCTTCTGATCCGTAG
>CAZLBS010000517.1:0-3019 GCA_964557505.1 uncultured Nitrospiraceae bacterium
GAGGGCGTCATAAGCACGTGGCGGCACGATCCCTTGCGGCTCGCGGCCCTGCACATTGATGCGTATGCTGGGAAAGTAATTGAGTTCTTCCGAGTAAGCGCGCGTTTGGGGCCATTTGATGCCGCCAAACCGGGAGCGGCTCTCGGCCTGTTGCGCGATGCCCCGGAGCCTGCGAAACAAGACGCCCTTCCAGGCATCGGGCGCCGCGGACAAGGCGATGCGCTTGAGCAAGCTTTCGCCAGCCAGGCCCTGTTCAAAAACGAGATAGCCCCGCTCGGCAAGCCAATTGTTGAGATGGACGACGCCAGTCCCCGCGCCACCGAAGCCATGATCGGACACCACGCATACGAAGGCGTCATGGCCGAAGGCCTCGATCAGGCGTCCAGTGGCCGCATCCAAACGCTCATAAACCTGAAGGATCGCGTCTTCGTGGCCCGCCCGGCGCCGCGGCGAGTGCGGGTCGTGGAAGAGCCAAAAATGATGCGACACCGTGTCCGACTCGCCAAAGACCAACATGAAGAAGTCCGGCGCTTCTTGTTGGATCAAGTCTATGGCAATGCGCTCTTTAACATTGATGCCCTCGAGCAATTTGGGGAGGGCGGCGCCGTGCCAACCGGGGCCGATGTTGGTTTCTTGGAAATCGGCAAAGCGCCATGCCTGCACGCGCGGATAGAGTTCTTTCGGAAACACGAAGCCGCGGTCTACCCCTTGGCACACAGGCGAATCGAAGCCGGCAACGAGAAAGCCGTTGACCGGTTCGGGCGGGTAGGTCGCGGGCACGCCGAGCACGCCCACGCGCCCGCCTGCTTCAGATACGATGTTCCAAAGGGCCGGCGCCGTGCGGTCCGTCGCGTTGAGAAAGCGAATGCCGTAGGCGCCTTCCCGCAGCGTGGTGAAATCCGTAATGCCATGGCGCGCAGGATTAACGCCCGTGACGCAGGTGGTCCAGGCGGGAAAGGTCGCGTGCGGAATGGTACTTCGGCAGGGCATGAAGGCGCCCGTCTGGGCGAGGCCCGCAAGATTGGGCAGATGGCCTTCATCCATCCAGCGTTGGGCGAGCGTCGGCTCGAGCCCGTCAAGCCCTATCAGCATTGCCTTGCGCATGGCCCCATAGTACCGCAACCCCTCGGGGCATTGCCGGGTCAAACACTGTATGATACCGTCCGTTTACGCTATTCATAGGAAGCGAACCTTTTGACTTCTCCGTCAGGAACAACGTTCCGCATCGCGGCGCTCGCATGGGCGGTTTGCATCGCCTCGTTTTATGTGTTGGCATCGGTGCGCGCCTTCATCCCGGGGATGTGCTCGGGCATGTGCGCACCGGCCGAACGCATTGACGACAGCACCCCGGCTTGCGGGGCGCGTGCGGATGCCTCGGCCTCGTGCTGCCTCCCCTCCACGGGCAGCGGCTCCGGAACCGCGGCAGACGCTATGCCTGACCACGGCGGGCCCGTGCTCACGCTGCCGTGGAAAGAGCGCACGCCGTGCGCGTTTTGCAATCTACTCCTGTCCCTTGGCCAACTCGGCCGCGTCGACATTGCGGCTGCCCCCCCGGTGGCGGCCAGTGCAGTGGGCATGCAGTCGCAAGACCTGTTGCATGTGGCGCTTTGGCGCATGCCCGGGATGCCGCGCGACCCGCCCCCTAAGGCCTCCTCCGCCTTTCCAACCTAGACGACGACACCTAGCTGCATGCCTTGGCCCGCTGGCGCGACAGTGGCCAGCCGTGCCCGGCTGCATTACGCCGCCCCCATGCCGGGGCGTCAAGAGGAGGACTGTGCCGTGAAAGATCAACAACGCGGCTTTACGTTAATTGAATTGCTGGTGGTCATCGCCATCATCGGCATCTTGGCCGCGATTCTGCTGCCAGCTTTGGCACGCGCGCGTGAAGCGGCCCGGCGCTCGAGCTGCCAAAACAATCTCAAGCAGATGGGCCTCATTGTGAAGATGTACGCGAGCGAATCGCGCGGCGAACGATTGCCGCCGCAGCGTGCGGTCAATTGCAGCGGCGAACCGGTCTTGTTCGATCAAGCCGCCGACATGACCAAGCTCTATCCGGAGTACCTGTCCGACTTCGACATCCTTGTGTGCCCCAGCACGCTGGAAGGCGGAACGGCTGTGGACATCTTCGATGTGCGCCCAAACAATTCGCCGGTTGGGATGGGCCAGATGATGGAGATGCTGCCGGATGGCGCCGTGCTCAGCGGGGATGGCGCCGTGCAACCCTGCGAAGTAACCGGGGCGGTCCCGTATTCATACGTTGGCTGGCTGCTCATCGACGGCATGCTGCGCTTTGAAAATATGGACGTGGTGATGCCCGCCATGCTGCAGCCGCTGGCCATGAACCTGATGATGCTTGGCGAGGAGTATGGCGAGGAAACGGAGACCGCCCTGCAAACCGCGGACCGCGATTGGGCATTTGCCCAGCCGATGAACGGCTACGAGCAAACCTACCGTTTGCGCGAAGGCATCGAGCGGTTCCTCGTTACCGACATCAACAATCCGGCCTCAGCCGCGAAAGCGCAGTCGGACATCCCTGTACAGTTCGATGCGGTGGCCCCGCGCATACGGATGTTCAACCACGCCCCCGGCGGCGGCAATGTCGTCTATCTCGATGGACACGTTGAATTCGTCCTGTTCAACAATGTCACTGGCGAGTTTCCCTATAACAGCGCCGGCATCCAGCTTCACCGCTCGAACCACATGCTCAACGGCACGAGCATGATGGGCATGTAACGCACAAGGGAGCGCCCGTCTTGCAGCGGGCGCTCCCTTTTTTCTCATCGTTGTCCAGCTTGTTTCCGCCGCGCGCGGGGAAGCGAGCAGCGGAGGCTTCTACCGGGCGGAGAGCCGGGCAGCCAGAAAAGGCCTCTGCTAGTCGTAGGTCCGCCGCCCATCATTGGTGAGCTTGACGATCTTGCCGGGCTGGTTGAGCACAATGTGAATGGCGCCGCCTGGGCTGACGGCAACATCGCGCACACGACCGTAGCTCTTCCAGATGGTCTCCTCGTGGATGACGCGG
>CAZLBS010000518.1:0-3005 GCA_964557505.1 uncultured Nitrospiraceae bacterium
CATACGATACGGCCTCAACGATGTGCGCCTCAGCATGCCGCGCCCCATCAACGACTACAATGATCGCGCTGCCGCTGTTTTCAAGTCCGGGGGCGAACTCGAGACTGTGCAATTGGGAGAGCAGATTCCAGGCAGCCGTGCCCGCTTGATTGGCGTCGAACTGCAAGGCGTAGCCATCGAAGGCGAAAGCGACGGCCGCCGTTACTACATGCCCTTCTGGTAGCCCTCACCCCGCCCGTGACCAGGTTGCCGCGATGAGAGCCGACAGCGGCATTAAGCTCCACATGGCCAGCACAAGCGCTCCATAGACCACGCCGAAGCTGCTGCTTTCCGCCGCCGTGCCCGCCCACACGACAGTCATGCCGGCCATGTAGAGAACCGTGACATAGCCTGCGATGGCGGCAGCAATACAACTCTCAAGCGGCCCCCAACCTGCTACTGCACGCCCGGCCCGGTAGGGCGCATAAAACCACATGAGGGGCGCCAGCGGCAGCCATATCAAACAGCGCACCAGGCCTCCACGGCCACGGGCGCCCGCTGGCAAAGCATAGCTATACGTTAGGCCAATCCAGA
Source organism: uncultured Nitrospiraceae bacterium (assembly GCA_964557505.1). Taxonomy (GTDB): domain Bacteria; phylum Hydrogenedentota; class Hydrogenedentia; order Hydrogenedentales; family CAZLBS01; genus CAZLBS01. The sequence goes on from CAZLBS010000518.1 coordinate 574, forward strand.
CCATGTAGCCCGCGGCGAGCAGCGTCCATGGAACGACGATAAACAGCGTGCGTGCTCCGCGTTACCGGCCTGCGTAGCTTTCAAACAATGCCGGCAGGTCCACGGCAGAAGGGTCTCCCGAGAAAACCACGACCCGGTAACGCAAGGTCAGGGTCTCACCCTTGGGAATGGAATAGCCGTCTTCCAGCCAATTGAGCGGGGTGGGTGAAAAGAAGCCGTAATCCCGTGTAAAGAATGGCGCTGGATACCACTCGTTATCCGGGTGCTGCATGATGGCCAGGCCTTCTTCCACCGAATCCCGTTCCCCAAAGTAGACAGCCCATGCGGACGCGGCGCCGTGCGTATGCTCGGCATTCCAACTCCCTTCTGCGTTCAAGATGGCGCCCCCTTCTTCCACGCTCAAAGCGGGCGTCATACGGGCGCTGAATAGCGAATGATTGGTCTTGCGAATGTGCACGTCCTCGAGTGCAGTCAACGCAAAGGTGAAGTCCATCAGGCGAACGGCCTCGTCCGGAGCCGAGATGCGCACGGTGCGGATGTCTCGAATGACCGGGTCCAGCCTCGGCCGCTTCCAGAGGCACTCGTCCCGCAGCACGACGGCATCCTCGCTTTGCTCGACAATCTCCGGGCCTTGCGACAAGATTTGCCCGCGCCGGTTGTCATCCTGCCAGTAGTTCCCGCCATTGACATGGTCGCAAGCAAAGAACAGCGACTGGTGATGCGGATAAGGCTGCGACGATTCCGTCGTGACCGAGAGGCCTGTCTCCGGACCATTGACCGGGAAAAAGTAAGGATACTTCTGGTCATCCGCATACTTGTATGCCGTGAAGAGCTGTCCGCCCGTGAAGATGTCGACGCGTTGTTCGTTGTCTACGTGCGTTGCAGTCACTGACAAACCCGCGCAAAATCCTGACGGGGCGTAAACAATCACAAGCCACACTGCAGCCAAGCGGAGAGTACCGCGCAACTCCATTCGATACAGCATCTTGTAGCCGCTCCAACCTAACGACCGGTAAGTCGTGGTATAGTTTTGGCCGAACGGCCCGTACTGGGCCGGGGAGGATCAGCCGTTGCACCACCCAAGCGAAATCGTCAACGAGGTCCCGCTCACGCTCGAGGCCATTCGCGCCCGGCTGAGCGGTCATACGGCCGACGCTGGCCCGACGGAACGGGCCCAACGCAAAGCCGCGGTCGCCATGGTGCTTGCGCCACAGGCCGATACGCAACTTGCCGTCCTTTTCGTCAAGCGTGCGGAGAACCCGGCGGATCCATGGTCGGGGCATATGGCCCTGCCGGGCGGCCGCCTCGAACCCGAAGACATCTCGCTTCGACACACCGCACAGCGCGAAACGCTGGAAGAGGCCGGACTCTTGCTGGACAGCCGGTCATTCATCGGGCGGCTTGACGATGTCGGCGGCGGCCGGCTTGCGGCCATCGATATGGCCGTCGCGCCGCACGTTTACTACCTCGAAGAGCCAGGCGAGGTACGGCTCAATTATGAACTTGCGGATTTTGTCTGGGTGCCCTTGAACTACCTGGCAGACCCAAGCCAAGTGGCGCCCTATACCCACCCCATCTTTCCCCCCGAAATGACGTTTCCCAGCTTTCAATACAACGGGTATACCATCTGGGGACTCACCTACCGCATCGTTACCGACTTCATGAATCATTTCGGGATCACGCTGCCGAGAGAAGCGCCGAGCATCGACTACGACTAGGCCCGCGAGGCCGGCCCATTGCTCTGAGTGCGCCCTTCTGCTACAACTCCGGGCGGACCACAGCGCAGCGATGGGAGGTCAACCAACATGTCAGGGCAAGAAGACTACAATCGGCGCGGCTTTCTCGCCGCATCAACGGCAGGCCTGGCGATGGCGGTGACTACACCGGGCGCGCAGGCACGCAGCAAGATGCCGCTCCCAAAGCCGTTTCAGGACGGCAAGAGTCCCTGGCCCATTTGCTTGGACACCGCGACCATTCGCCAAGTGGAGTCGCTGGAAGAAAAGGTGCGCATCGCTAGCGAGGCTGGCTACGATGCCATCGAACCCTGGGATGGGGAACTTCGAGAGTACGAAGCGCAGGGCGGCGACCTCGAGGATCTTGGGAAACGCATCAAAGATGCCGGTCTTTTCGTGCCAAGCGTCATTGGCCTGTGGAATGCGATCCCGGCGGAGCCAGGCGGCTGGGAGGCTCAACTTCCCGAGACCCGCGAGCGGCTGCGGATGATCAGCGCCATCGGCTCTCAACACGCCCAAGTCATCCCCGCGCGGGAACCTTTCGATGCAAAGTGGGCCGCAGACTGTTACCACGATTTGCTCGAAATTGGCGTCAATGACTACAATGTGAATCCGGCGCTGGTCTTTGTGAAGTTCTTGCCGTCATGCCGCCGGCTGGGCCAAGCGGCCGCCATTGCCCTTGATGCCAATCACCCCAGG
>CAZLBS010000519.1:0-2991 GCA_964557505.1 uncultured Nitrospiraceae bacterium
CTTACCCCAATGCGCGCTGTTTCCATGGCCATAATGGACCCAAACCGATCACCGTTTGGTGCTCGAACGATTATCTGTGCATGGGCCAGCACGATGTCGACCAGCAGTTCCGTTTCCGGGCGGGGGACCAGCTCGGGCTGCCGTACGCAAACCGGCAGTCCGTAAAACTCCCATTCCCCCAAAATGTATGGTACCGGTTCAAAGGCCCGCCGGCGGGCGATTAACTGGCTTAAACCATGGGCCTCGATAATGGCGCCGGGGTGGGTGAGCAGCCACTGGCGGGCAACGCCCGCGGCATGCGCCACGAGATATTCTGCGTCTAAGCGGGGCGTTTCCGTGGAAGGGGCGAGCAATCGGGCGGCTTCGCGCACCAGTTCGCCCAAAGGGCGCGGGCCTTCGGGGGGCATGGCCGCGGCTGGCTAGCCTGCTGCCTGGCTCTCGGCGATGCTCGCTTCCATGCGAGCCGCCCGGTCCGCCGCAATCAGCGCATCCACCATCTCCTGTATTTCTCCATTCATGAAGCCGTCCAGGTTGTGCACCGACTTGCCGATGCGGTGATCGGTAATGCGGCTTTGCGGGTAGTTGTACGTGCGGATTTTTTCGCTCCGTTCGCCGGTGCCCACTTGGCTCTTGCGGTCCGCCGAGAGTTTGTCGGCCTCCTCCCGCCGCTTTTGATCGAGCAGGCGCGCGCGCAGCACCTGCAAGGCCTTGGCCTTATTTTTATGCTGCGATTTTTCGTCCTGGCAGGTGACCACCATGCCCGTTGGCACATGGTTAATGCGTACCGCCGAGTCCGTCGTGTTCACGCTTTGGCCGCCAGGCCCGGTCGACCGGTACACATCAATCTTCAACTCGTTCTCGTCGATCTCAAGCTCGACCTCTTCCGCCTCTGGAAGCACCGCCACCGTGCAGGTCGAGGTGTGAATGCGCCCTTGAGACTCCGTCGCCGGCACGCGCTGCACGCGGTGCACCCCGCCTTCAAACTTAAGCTGGCTATATACGCCATCTCCCGCGAGTTTGAAGCTCACTGCCTTAAGCCCGTCCATTCCCGTCGCGTTGGCGCTCAACTGCTCGGCGCCCCATCCGCGCAATTCGGCATACCGCGTATACATCCGGTACAGGTCCGCGCAAAACAATCCTGCTTCGTCGCCCCCTGTTCCCGCGCGAATCTCCACGATCACATTCTTCTTGTCGTTCGGGTCTTTTGGAAGCAGCAAGAGCTTCAATTCTTGCTCCAATTCCTCCGGCTTGCCGCCAACATCTTCCTTCTCCTGCCGGGCAAGCGCAACGACCTCAGGGTCTTTCTCCGTGCGGATAATCTCGTTGGCCTCATCGATGGCCTGTTGCGCGGCCTGCCACGCACGGAAAACCGATACCACTTCCTCAAGCTCCCGCGCGGCGATTGCACAGTCGCGGTAGGCCTTCGGGTCAGACGCAACCTCCTGAGAAGACATGCGCTCCGTCAACCGATTGTGCTCCGCCTCAATGGCCTTGAGCTTTTCATGCATGACCTTTTCCAAAAATCGGGCACTCCGTTTGGATAGTTGGCTGCCGCCACAGCCCTTTTACCTGCACATTCTATTGCTGATGGCCGCGCGATGTGATAGTTTACGTGACGCGGGGCCGCAGCTGCACGCCGCCGCTTGCAGCAATGGGGATAGGCCCGCGCTACGGGCGACGATCGGGGAGCCGCTGCATCATGTCATTTACGCCAACATTCCGCCTGCGCCGGGCGCGCCTATGCTTTCGCGTTGCAGGCGCGCTGCTCGCCGGCATGGCCGCGCTCACAATGGCGGCCCACGCCCAAACCAGCCGCATCTTGCTCGTGGGCGATAGCTGGGCGCAATACATGTGGAAAGACCGGGTCTTCCCTGACGTGCTGGCCACCTATGGCCTTAGCCAATGGGACGAGGAAGGCGCAACCACAGCCGTCAGCGGCTCGACGGCAGAGGTCTGGGCAGATGACGTGCCCAACCCGCTCGACGGCGGCCTGCCCCTACGCACCGGCTCGCTTCGAAACGCCATTCTCAACAACCCCACCATCGATATCATCCACATCAGCCTCGGGGGCAACGACCTGCTCGGCAAGTGGCGCACCAACCAAACGCCCGGCCAGATGCAGGCGCTCTACGGCGAAATCCAAACCGATCTCGAAACCATCGTCGACTATGTGTTGACGCTCCGGCCGGATGTCAAAGTGGCGCTCGTCGACTATGACTACTTGAACGTTTGGGAGTTGGCCCTCGGCGGCGTCCCCGCGGCTCAGGCAGTGCAGGTGTTGCTCGGCAACCCAACCCCATCCCAAATAAACGGGGCCTTCGTCGAAGTGGGCCAGCGCAAGCGCGGGATTGCCGCGGCGCGAGACCGCGTCGAATACGTCCACAACTGGGGCTTGCAGCAGTTTCGGCACGGCCATCCGGGCTTCTTCGACGCGGGCTTCGTCTTTCGCCCGGCCTTTCCCCCGCAAACTTCGCCCATCCCCGGTTTGCCGCCCGCCTATGTGCCCTATCCGGGAGGCAATCCGCTCTACCCAGGCCCCCGCGCGGGGCTCGATCTCGGCGGCGATGATGCCATCCACCTCAACGTCACCGGCTATAAAGACGTCGCCTCGAATTGCCTCGCCCAATTCTATGGCGCCTGGCTGCAAGACACCGAAGGCCCATCCGTCGTGAGCATTGTGCGCAGCGGCCCGACGCCCACAGCCGCGCAAAGCCTCGGATTTACAGTCGCCTTCAATGAATCCGTCCGTTCGGTGGACGCGGCCGACTTTGCCATAGACGCTACCGGCAGCATAACCGGCGCCAGCATTGTCTCCATTACCGGCTCAGGGGCCACGCGCACCGTTACGGTTGACCGCGGCACGGGCGACGGCAGCCTCAGCATCGACTTTATCGACAACGACACGGTGTTCGACCAGAACTGGCGGCCGGCGGGCGATGTTGTCGGAAGCTCGAACGACGCAAGCTTCGACTCCGGCCAAGTCTACCTGGT
>CAZLBS010000520.1:0-2988 GCA_964557505.1 uncultured Nitrospiraceae bacterium
AGGAAACACGCCTACGCCCCGTATCGCTAGGTCGAAAGCTTCCGAATGGGCGGCGTGCGCCTCGACGTGTTCCAAGAGGGGCGTCACCGCCGCCTCATCCACATCCCCCAGAAAGCGCAACGTGATGTGCATGTTGTGAAGCTTCACGAACGATGCGTTCATCCGGATGCGCCGCAATGCATCCGAGAGTTCCATGCACGCATCTCGAACGTGCGGGGGCAACTCGAGCGCAAAGAAAACGCGCACGCCTCACGCAGTCCACTTCGCCTTGACCGCTGCCCAGCCATTGTCGTCCGCACACACCGGCGGGATGCCGATATCAACTACGCGCACCTCGCCAATGACCTCGCGCGGAGCCGCCTCGAAACCCCGCTTGCGGAACTGAAACGTCACCGTCACGTCCGCATGAATGCACGCATCACCCGTAAAGCCCGTGTCGGTGTTCATGCCGGACGGTTGATCGACCGCCACGGTATAGCCTGAAGGCCATGCCTCAATCGCTGCCCGTGGCAGCCCGCGAATCTCGCCAGTGACGCCCGTGCCAAGAATGGCGTCGACGAGCGTATCGCATCCTGCGAGGGCCTTCACTGCCGTGCGAACCGCGTCTTCATCCGTTGCCTCTACCACGCGCCCGCCCAGCTTGCGGTAGGCATCGAGAAAAATGCGGCCATCGCCTTTCACGTCTTCGATGGCGCCTAGAAGCACGGCGTGCGTCTCGTAGCCAGCCGCGAGCGCCTTCAGAGCGGCGACAAACCCGTCGCCCCCGTTGTTGCCTTTGCCCGCCACGATGCCGGCCCTCGGCCCCCTTACCGCATCAAAAACCGCGGCCCCAGCGCAGGCCATCAAGACCGCGCTGGGGATGCCCAGTTCTTCGATGCACCGGCGATCGGCCTCGCGCATTTCAGCTGCCGTCAATACAGGGCCTGGTTTCTCCGTTTGCATCAGAACTCCTTCAAGTGAAGCTGCCTTACTAATACTTAACACGTACGCGGTAGCTCACCACGATCTCGCCGCCGCTCGGCGCCTCAACCGAAAAAATCGCCGTAAAGGCATCCTTTTTCTGGTGAGGATGCGACTCTTCTAAGATGGTCCAATCCGCGGGCATCGGCTCGATGATGTCTACTGTGACATCTTCTTCCTTGCGGTTTCGAATCGAAATCTCAAACGCCGCTTCGAACGCATTCGAACCAAGCGTCTTGTAGTCGGTCTGAATCCGTTCGCCGACAATGTCGAACGCCTGCCCGAGCTTCACCCGCACCTCTTCGTTCTTGGGCGTATGATTGATATTGTCTTCCCCTGCAAACTGCAGCGCGCCCGATTGATCTTCCTGATACACCCGGATAATGCCCATCGGCAGCGGCACGCCCAGGTTGTTGGCTTCCTCATTGTCGAATAGAAGAAATACGCCGGGGCGCTCATCCTTCTGCGGTTCGATCCGGTTCGAATAGTAATGGAGACGTCCCCGGAACTCATAGGCCTTCTGGCATGCGATGCCCTCGGCCGTCAATAGACTGACCTGCTTTGACTGGTTCTGCTTAATCGTCGTCTTCCGCGGCAGGGTATAGAGGTGATACTCCGCGAAGGTTTCTTCCTGCATGGGAGCCGGAGCAGCCACGCCCCGCGCAAACGCCATCTCTTCCATCACCATTTTGTGCCCAAGCGCATCGGGAACTTGATTGACCTCGCCGGCCACTACTTTCAATGTAGCGTCCGTGTAGGTCGCTCCCGCATTGTTGTTGAGGGTAACCCAGCCGGATAAGTCGCACTGCGTTGCACGCTGCGAAAGCGTCAACACATAGTCAGCTTTCCAGCTCATGCCTTGCGTGAGATAGGTCACTTCCACATCCTGCTCTGGCTGCGTGTTGTTCACCACCCAAATGAGCGATGGCCTTGCAATTAGGGTATCGGGAATCTCAGGAAGGATGACTGTGCCTGGGTGGCCCGTGTAGATCTTCCCGTCCACTTCGTAGACCGGCCCGCCGTTGGTGCTCAGCAAGCGCGCCTGCTCGACCTCATAGCGCCCCTCTTCGTTGAAGCTGCGCAATTCCACGTCGCGGCCAACGAATTTCTCCATCAGTTTTTGGGGGCTGATGAGATCGTATTCATAGTTCTGCTCGAGCACGGCGATGCTGCCTTCGGCCTTCAGCGACTTAAGGCTCACCGTCTCAGGGCGTATCTTGTCGGCGACATCTTGGAAACGCAGGTGCTGCTCGCCGGTCGCCAGCGGAAAGGAGCGGTGCTCCCGCACAAGCGCCAGATTGTTGTTGTAGATGGTAACCGCGACACTGGTTTGGTCATCGAGATTTGTGGAGGCCGGAGCATCTTGCGCCATCGAAAAACTCCCTGCAAATACGCATGCGCATAGCGCCAGCGTTATCCTTGTCACGAAATCTAGCATGATTGTACGGCTCCCTTTCGGTGAATGGCTACAGGCTCAAGCGCAAGGTGCGCGCTTCTGTCGTACTCGATTGGACCCCGAGGCGCCAATACGGTTCGCAGAATGGATTGCTCCTCCCATTAAAAGAAATGTCCGGGCCTGCCAATGCCAGCCCGGACGCAAAACCGCAACCATGAACAGCGTTAGGAGCGCAGAATTTTTTCGAGATGGCTCAGCGTCTGCCGCGTTTCCGCGTCTTGCTCGCTCTTCTCTTCAATCTTCTTGCAGGCGTGCAGCACTGTCGTGTGGTCTTTGCCGCCGAAGGCTTCGCCAATTTCATTCAGCGAGAGACTGGGAATCTGTTTCTTGCAGAGAAACATCGCCACATGGCGGGGAAAGGCGACCTGCTTCTGCCGGCTGCGCCCGCGCAAATCGGCAATACGCACATCAAAAAATTCCGCTACCGCACGCTGCACGCCTTCGATGGTAACCGGCTTGATTTTCTCGCGGCCGATCAAATCGCGCAGCACTTCTTCAGCAATGTGTTGGCTGATTGGCTGACGCGTCAAGCGGCTGTACGCAATCATCGTAATTAGGGCGCATTCTAGCTC
>CAZLBS010000521.1:0-2973 GCA_964557505.1 uncultured Nitrospiraceae bacterium
ATTATACGCGCCTCTACCGGCTGGACCCGGCGCTCGTCTATGCGGTCATCAAATGCGAAAGCAACTTCAATGCGCGGGCCGTGTCGCCAAAAGGCGCAAGCGGTTACATGCAACTGATGCCCGGCACGGCCAAAGACATGGGCGTCAGCGACATTTTCGATCCGGCCCAGAACATTGCCGGCGGGACGCAATACCTCGCGAAGATGCTTGAACTGTTCGATGGGGACGTGCAGCTTGCCCTCGCGGGCTATAACGCTGGGCCGGGCGCCGTACAAAAGCATGGGGGCATCCCGCCCTATCAAGAGACGAAGGAGTATGTGCGCCGCGTCTTGCACTATAAGGGCTTTTACAAAAAGCACGGCATTGGCCGGCTCATGACCGGCGGCCCGGCGCCCTCCCTCCGCGTGGCGCAGCAAGACCCGCCCGAAGAGGCCTATATCGTGAAGTTTCGCAGCGGCCTCGAGCAGCCCGCCGAATGGGTCAAGGAAAAGGGCGACTACTGGCTCCTGCGCCTCCGGGGCCGCACCTGGCAAATCCGAAAAGACCTCGTCGCGGAAATCATCAAAACCTGACCGCCGCGGGGGATCTCCGCGGCTTTTCGCATAATTCGTCGTTGCACTGCCGCGTCCATTGTGATACCGTGAAATCCCGTTAGGGTACGGGATTCCTGCCGCGCTTCTAACACCTGCATACCAGCCCATTTGAGCCCGCCGTGAGCCGGGGGACGCCGCGGCGGATGGTGTGATGGAGGCCGCCTCACGTGCCAGCCGAGAGTGCGCGACGTTGCTTGAAAACGCCCCTGCGCTGCTCGTGCCGCCTGCTGTCTCCGCCACACGCGATGCCATCCGGCGCCGTGCCGCCTGACGCAGCCCTGTGCGGTCCTGTCCCCGGAGCGCCGTACCAGAGGATCTTGCCCTAACATGCCCAAATACATTTTTGCCACAGGGGGTGTCGTATCAAGCGTAGGCAAAGGAATCGTCGCGGCCAGCCTCGGCTTTCTGCTCGAGGCCCGGGGCCTGCGCGTCGCTATGATGAAGATGGATCCCTACATCAATGTCGACCCGGGCACGATGAATCCCTTCGAGCACGGCGAGGTGTTCGTCACCGACGACGGGGCCGAGACCGACCTTGACCTCGGCCACTACCAGCGTTTCACCAACGCGAAGCTCACGCAGAAAAGCAACATCACCACCGGCTCGGTCTATCACGCCGTCATTCAGAAGGAGCGCCGGGGCGACTACCTCGGCAAGACCGTCCAGGTCATTCCGCACATCACCGATGAGATCAAGGCGCGCCTGCGCAGCTTGACGGCCGGGCCCGACGACGAAGCCGATGTCGTCATTTGCGAAATCGGCGGTACCGTCGGCGACATCGAAGGCCTTCCGTTCCTCGAGGCCATTCGTCAATTCATGCTTGAGGCTGGCCCCTCCAATTACTGCAGCATTCACGTCACCCTGCTCCCATTCATCGAAGCGGCTGGCGAACTCAAAACCAAGCCCACCCAGCACAGCGTGCGCGCGCTGCGCGATATCGGCATCCAGCCCAACATCATCGTGTGCCGGAGCGGGCGCCACGGCATGCGCGACGAAGAACGCAACAAGATCGCGCTGTTCAGCAACGTCGCCAAAAGCTCAATCATCGACGCGCGCGATGTCTCGCCGCTATACGATATCCCGGTCTATTTCGAACAGCAGGGTTTGTCCCAAACGGTGCTCAAGCACCTGGCCTTGGAAGCCCCGGAGCCGCACCTCAATGGCTGGTGCACGATGGTCGACCGCATCAAACGCCCGTCGCACGAGGTGCGCATTGGAGCCGTCGGCAAATACATCCAGCATGAAGATGCGTACAAATCCATCAATGAAGCCTTTATTCATGCAGGCGTTGCGAATGACTGCCGCGTGAAGCTCGATTGGATTGACTCGGGCATTTTCGAGGAAGACCCCTCGCGCGTCGCCATGCTGCAAGACTACGACGGCATCATCGTGGGTCCTGGGTTCGGCGCGCGCGGCATCGAGGGGAAAGTCGCGGCAGTGCAGTATGTCCGCGAAAATGGCATTCCCTTTCTCGGCATTTGCCTCGGCATGCAAATCGCGGTCATCGAGATCGCACGGCACTGTTTGGGACTGCCGGGAGCCAATTCAACGGAATTCGATCCAAATGCGGAAGACCCCGTGATCTCCCTCTTGACCGAGCAACGAGGGGTGCGGGACATGGGCGGCACCATGCGCCTTGGGGCCTACCGCTGTCAGCTCGTGCCAGGCACCAAAGCCCACGAGGCCTACGGTCAAGACGTCGTCTATGAACGCCACCGCCACCGCTATGAATTCAACAATGCCTACCTCGAACGATTCGAACAGGAGGGCGGCCTCATCGCCAGCGGACTCAACACGCGCGATGGACACGACCTTGTCGAGATTGCCGAGCTGCGCGAGCATCCCTGGTTTTGCGCCGCGCAGTTTCACCCCGAGTTCACAAGCCGTCCGCTCGCGCCTCAGCCGCTCTTTCGCGATTTCATCAAGGCGGCCCTATCCGCCAAGCACGCGCCCGCGTAAGCCCTGATGCGCGCCACGCCCCTCGAAGAGCCGCTTCGCCGCGCCCTCTCCTACCGCGAAAAGGCGCGCGCCCTGGAGCGCGAGGCGGCACGCTCCTACGACGCCGGCAGCATCGACGGAGATCGCTACGCCAACCTCCGTGAATTTTATGGCGGACACCTAAAGAAGGCGGATGAGGCCGTCAAGGCAGCACGCACCGCTCTCGCGCAACAGCGCGAACGCGTGATGGAGCAATACCGGCTTGTCGACCACCACCTGGCCAAACTCGGGCAAGACGTCCAAGCGAAGACCATCGATGCGAAACAAGCCAAGACGATGGAGCGGCAGCTTCAGCAAAACGCGCAGCAATGCCGCGCCGCCATTCACCGCTACGATGCCTTGCTCGAAGCCTCCTCCGCGGAAGCGGCGGGCGGCTACATCG
>CAZLBS010000522.1:0-2954 GCA_964557505.1 uncultured Nitrospiraceae bacterium
AGACGGGGCGGTGCCGGTAGGCCACGGTTACATCGACGACCTCGATGGGGGGCGGCCCTGGCGCTGGCTGCATGGCGCCGTTTCCGTTCATGCCGTAAGCGCCTCGACGATCGCCTCGACGTTATGCCGCAACATGCCGAGATAAGCGCCCTGGGGCGTCCCCGGTTCGCCCATCGCGTCCGAGTAGAGTTCCGCGCCAATGGTCACCTCATGTCCCCGGGCGCGCGCCCCCTCGACCAAAGCCTCAATCGACTTCGGCGAGATGCTCGACTCCGTGAACACCGCCCGCACATTGTTCTCAACCAGGATATTGACCAGCCGCTCGATGTCGCGCAGGCCGAACTCCGCTTCCGTGCTGATGCCTTGGAGCGAAACCACCTCGATGTCATACCGCCGGCTGAAGTACTCGAAGGCGTCATGCGCCGTCACCAGAATGCGCGTGCCCTCGGGTATCGCTTCCATGCGCGTTTTCAAGTGGGCCGCGGTGTCTTCCAGTTCCTTTAAATAGGCTTCTGCCTGTGCCTCATAAGCCGCCGCATTGAGCGGGTCCGCTTCGGCCAAGGCATCCCGGATGCGCTCGACGGCGTAGCGCCACAGATGGGGGTCCATCCACACGTGCGGGTCGTATTGCCCCGCATAATCCCCCGGCTCGATGAGCAGTTCCTCAGGAATGGTCTCGGTCACGCGAACGACCTTCACGCGCCGGCCCACGCGCTCGAGCACTTCGCCCATGCGCCCTTCGAGATGCAGCCCGTTATAAAAGACGAGAGCGGCGCCCGTCAGCTTGCGCAGGTCGCCCTGCGATGGGCGGTACAAATGCGGGTCCACGCCCGGACCCATCAGCGCCGTCACCTCCACCAAGCCGCCGCCCACGTTCCGTGCCGTGTCCGCAATCATCCCCGTCGTCGCGGTAATCTTCAGCGCCGCGGAAGCTGGACCCGTCCATATGGCCAGACACACGGCGAGCGCCAATCCCAAGCGAATCATACGTGCCCTTTCTGTTGCGGCATCTTCCTAGTGCATAAGTTACCAATTATGCACAGAGTTTAACACAGTTAACTTTGGCGCGCAAGACCTTGCAGGCCGGCACAAGCTGCAGTATCGTGAAAGGCATTCGGAGGGGTTCTTATGTGGAAGCTTAAACACTATCGCGTGATTGCGGCGCTCTGCCTGAGCATGGCTTCCGCACACGCCGAGGAAGTCATCCGCTCGTATCACAGCGGCATCGAGATACAGGCAGACGCGACGCTTCGGATTACTGAAACCATCGAAGTCAATGCCGAGAACATTCAGATCAAGCGGGGGATTTACCGGGACTTTCCGACGCGGTATCACACGCCGGGCAAGGGCTACTTCCTCGTCAACTTTACGGTGGAGGAGGTGCTCCGGGATGGCCAGGAGATTCCCTGGTCGATGGAGAATGTCGATGGCGGCAAGCGTGTGTACATGGGCAATGTCGAGAGCAGCTTCTTTCTTCCGCGCGGCGAGTACGCCTTTACGCTGACCTATACGGTCGATCGCCTGATGCATTTCGAGGCGGAGTATGACGAACTGTACTGGAATGTCACCGGCAACGACTGGGCCTTTCCAATTCTGGAAGCCAGCGCCGATGTCGCCGTGCCGGGGGAGGTGGCGGAGGGGGCCTGGTTTCTGAATGCTTTCACGGGGCCTGATGGCGCGACCGGGCAGGATTTCACCGCCGAGGTCACGGGCCCCTCGGCGGTGCGCTTTGAAACGTCCGCACCGCTTGGCGCGAACGAGGGCCTTACCATCATCGCGCGCTTCCCCAAAGGGCTGGTCGAGGAACCGCCCCCGCCGCCCTTTGCGGACCGCTTGACGGCGTGGCTCGGCTTTGGCGGCCGGGAGCTGCTGTTCGGCTTCGTGCTCTCGGCCGTCTATTTTTTTGCGGTCTGGTTGCTGGTCGGCAAAGACCCGCCAATGGAGCACGTTACGCCCCGCTTCGAACCGCCCGAAAACCTGTCGCCGGCGGCCATGCGCTTCTTGCACCTGATGGGCGAAGACAACCAGACGATGACCGCGGCCCTTCTCAGCATGGCGCAAAAGGGGTATCTGACGATTGAATGCGACACGGACGGCAACTATTCGCTATCGAGTGCGGAAACTGGCCAAGCGTCGTTGACGCCAGAGGAAGCAGCCATCGCCCAAGAACTCTTTGGCAATAAGAAACGAAAAGTCTTCCTCACGAAACAGGGCAGCACCAAGGTTGCCAAGGCGCAGGAAGCCTTCAAGAAAAGCCTGAATGCGCAGTTCGTGCCCGAGCACTTCAAATACAACGGGATGCACTACGCCGCGGGCGCCGTGCTGGTGCTCGCGTCCATTGGTTATGCCATCTGGTCATCGCCCGGCATCAGTGAGAAGGGCGCCGTCTTGGCCATCATGACCGCGGCTTTCGCTATCCCAGCGCTGATCTTGGGCGTGGCGGGCGCCACCGCCTGGTTGGATGTGCTGCGCGGCCAGTCCCTTGCGCACCGGCCAGGGGTCAATGTCAGCATTGCAAGTTGGACCGATGCCATCATCGTCTCGGTATTGGCCCTATGCTTTACCGGGGTCTGCGGCGCCGTAGCGTACGGCTCGAGCCTGCAAATCGGCTTGGGCGCCACGGTGCTGCTTATCGTGATTGCTGGGTTGATTCCTCTCTTCTTTCCTCTGATGAAAGCGCCAACCCCACGTGGACAGCGCCTTCGCGCCCAAATAGAGGGCTATCGCCGGGCCGTGCAACACGAGGCATCGTCAGTGCTGCGCCAGTCCGAAGAGCCGGCCAGCCTGTTCGAGCGGCATCTTCCGTACGCGGTTGCTTTGGGCCTGGGCGATGCCTGGTCGAAGGAATTCGAACAAACGATAGCGGGGGCCGCGTCGAGCGGGTATCGAGCCGCTCCCTACATGCCGGCTTGGTATGCCCCGGCCATGGGCACGCATGACGGCGGCATCGCCGG
>CAZLBS010000523.1:0-2271 GCA_964557505.1 uncultured Nitrospiraceae bacterium
TCGGTGCGCCATTCTGAATACGCGGTTTGGCCTCATCGCCAACGTACTTGATCTGCGCCTTCTTCCACTCGGGAATCTCGTAGTCGGCTTCGTATGCGACGGTCTGTTCCGCGCCGGCCCGCCGCTCCATCGAAGCGCGGCGCCGCTCTTGGCGCGCGATGATGCGGCCCTCCTCGCGCTCTTCCTTGTTCACGTCGACCGGTGAATTGTCGATGGCGGTGTGGGCTCTGCCGACGGCCGATACGACTTCGCCCACAGTCTCCGTGCTTTCCGCGGGAATCGCAAGGAGCGCAGGCGTTGCGCGGTCTGCCGCCCACGACAGGAACGGGTCGCTGTCGATGTAGACATTGACGGGGCCGGTTTCCGTACTCGGCCGCGGCGGCGAGTAGGCCATGCCCGAAACCGTGCTGCTCACAAGTTCCACGCCGCCCCGGCGGAACCCGCGGAAAATCTCAACCGAGCCGAGCAGCGGGAATTTCTCGTTGCCCTCAGCCAAGGCGATGAGGCTCTGGTGCGCGAATGCGGCTACGCCCCGAAAAAAGCCTTGAAAGGGCCGCAGTTCTTTTCCGGTGCCCCGTCCGCCCGTGGGCATGTCTTGAGCTGCTGCCGGTGCACACGCCACGGCAAGGATGAGTATGACAATCGCGCTTCGCATGATGACTTGCCCCTGTTGTCCTGTTGCTAGCCTCTACACTCTACCGGAACGCCGTCAACAAATAAAGGGGGCTTCCGAGCCGTGTCAGGCGGAAAAGGTGCGCAGTTGCCAGCCCGCCTGCTTGAAGGCACGCTCGATCCCTCCTCGCCGCGCCTGTTCCGCCAAGACGGTTGCATGCCCCGGCGGCCCTGTGAGCGTTGGGCGAAAACCCAAAGCGCCCGCGGCCTGTGCCACGTCCGCGGCCCTTAGCAAGGCGGTGCAACAATAGGGCCGAAGCGCGGCGGTACTCTCGTACATGCACCTGCCGAATGCCTCTGGGTCAGCCGTCAGGAGGGCATCCCGCGCCCGCTCCAGCCGCTCATACTCATCCGCGGCCCAACGTGCCGCGGCCCGTTCCGTCCCGCGCGCTGCCCGTTCTGCAATCGGCGTCGTACGGTTGGGCCACGCGGCATCAATGAGTTCTTGTGCCTCTTGATGCGTCAAGCACAAGTGTCCCCGCCAGAGTTCGCCCAAGGCCGCTACGTGTATCTCCTCGCCAAAGGTCTCGGCCAATTGTTGGTTGATGCGCGCGTGCAATGCGTCTCTCAGCGCGGGCTCGCCCAAGGCCTGTGGCGGGCAATCCGTGATGGCCCCAGGTCCTTCCGCCGCATACCATTCCACGTCATCGAGCTGAGGCAGCTGCCGTGCTTCCACCGTAAGCCCGTCTACTTCGAGAAGTCCTGCTTCACCCGCAGCAGCGGCAAGCGTTTCAAGACTGGCGGCGGGGAACTCCCCGTGCAGCGCGGGCAGCAGGCCAGATGACGGGCGGTCTTCCGCAAGCGCCAGCCACGCCAGGGCCGCGGCATTGGCCCCATCCACCAGCGCCGCGTCATGCGCGCCCTCGAAGTCGTCGAAAAGAAACGCAGCGCCAACGTCTCTCGCACCCAGTGCATGCCCGAGCGCCTGCCAAGCCTGCTGCAAGCCTGCGCTGAATTCACCACCAGAAGCGAGTGGTTGGCCTCCTGCCTCTATGGCGGGCACATCGCCGATCCGAACTGAGAGCCCCGCCTCCTCCTTCACGGCAACAGCGAAGGGCCGTCCTGCCGCGCCCGAAAGCACAAGGGCATGTAATCCAAGGTGCGGCAGCCGATCCCCCAAAACTGTAACGACCTGGGGGATGGTCACGAGCTGGGGAGCACCCGCTTCGGGAAACGCTTCGCAGAAACGTTCTCGCAAGGCATCTGAGGAACTCATGGCGTGAAGGACCGTCCTCCTCTCGTGCGGCCAATCTTATTCGGAACCGAGGCCGGTGTAACAACCCGGCGCATGCGGCCCACTGCTCAGATGGAACCAGAACCGCTGCCCGGGGTTCGACTTGGAAGAAGGGCGGCGGTGAAGCAAGCGACAAGGAGCCGAGCACAATGACGAACGTACATGTGAAGATGATGCTGGCGCTGGGCATCGCCGGCGCAAGCGCCTGGGCCGCGGCGCAGCCCGCTGGGCCGCCGGAGGAGCGGGCGCCCGGCCGCGAACTGCGGCTCGCCGACACCAATGAAGATGGACAAGTGACGCTCGAGGAAGCGCAAGCGCATAACCCGGCCATCACTGAGCAGGCGTTTTCGCGCTTTGACCGAAAT
>CAZLBS010000523.1:2281-2953 GCA_964557505.1 uncultured Nitrospiraceae bacterium
GGGTTTTGTCGCCGGCGGATAGGCCCGATGGCCCCCCGCCTCGTGTTGGCAGGCGCGGTCAAGGAGGTCAGCCCGATCCAGCACGCCTTCAGCGCCTGCTGTCCGAGGCAGACGCCGACGGCGATGATCGAGTGACGCTCGCCGAGGCGCAGGACGTCCGCCCCGGCTTTCCGCCGGAATTGTTCAACCGGCTCGATTCCAATGGCGATGGCGCGATTGACAGCGAGGATCGACTCCCGCGCGGGCAGCGTGGTCCCACCCCCGAGCAACGGTTCAAGCACGTCGACGCCGATGGCAATGGCCAAATCACTCCGGAAGAATTCGCGGCAGCGGCGCCGCCTCAGGCGCCGGAAGACGCCTTCGCAAGGCTCGACGCCAATGCAGACGGCGTTGTAACCCTTGATGAATTGCCTAAGCGATCACGCGGAGACGGTGCAGGCGGAGCCGAGATGGGCCGGGTGCTGCGGCAAGCGGACGCAGACAACGATGGCCGCACGCCCTATGAAGAGTTCACCACCGCAAAACCTGGTTTTCCGCGTGAGATGTTCGACCGCATGGATCGCAACGGAGATGGCGCCGTTTCGCGTGAAGACCGTTCCGGGCCGCCGCCGCAGTAGTACGGCCCCTGCGCAATTAAACACTTGCGGCGATATCCTCGAGATGCCGTCTGGG
>CAZLBS010000524.1:0-2948 GCA_964557505.1 uncultured Nitrospiraceae bacterium
CGAATCGTTCATTGCCCAACCGACAAAGCAACAGATGATTACGATGGGCTGGGCTGAGCTTGTTTTCTTCGAGGGGGGATTGAGGGCGCCCTCTTTGCGTGACACAGGAATGTGCGCCCTGCACAGTCAGAAAGAGCACCATGAAGACCATCTACTTCGACTGCTATTGCGGCGCGGCGGGCGACATGATCGTTGGGGCGCTGCTCGACGCCGGCGCCGATTGGGACGGCCTGCGCAAGGCCCTGTCTTCACTGCCGCTCGAGGGCTATACGGTCTCGACTCGCGCCCTCAAAAAGCGCGGCATCATGACCACCAAGTTCGACGTCGAAGTAGAGGAAGCCAAACAGCCGCACCGGCACCTGCATCACTGCGTAGAGATCATCGACGGCGGCGACTTCCCTGAGGCGGTCAAAGCGGCCAGCCGCGAGACCTTCCGGCGCATTGCCGAGGCTGAGGCCAAGGTGCACGGCTCCACGATCGAAAAGGTTCATTTTCACGAAGTCGGGGCCGTGGACTCCATCGTCGATATTGTCGCTGCGCACTGGTGCCTGCATGACCTCGGCATCGAGCAATGCCTGGCGTCCGAATTGGTGACCGGTCACGGGACGGTCGATTGCGCCGACGGCGTCATGCCCGTGCCCGCGCCGGCGACAGCGCTTCTCATCGAGGGCATTCCCTGGCGGCAGGGCGAGATCGACAAGGAATTGCTCACGCCCACAGCGGCGGCCTTTCTCGCGCAGGTGTCGAACGGCTTCGGTCCGATACCGCGCATGACCGCCGCGCGCACCGGGTACGGCAGCGGCACGATGGACCTGCCGCACCACGCCAACGCCTTGCGTGTCTTCATCGGCGAGGCGGCAGGACTAGGCAGCACGGAAGAAATCACCATCATCGAGACGCATGTCGACGACATGTTGCCCGAGTGGCTGCCCGGGGTGATCGACGAGGCGCTTGCCCAAGGCGCACGCGATGCCTTCTTGACGCCAATCCTCGGCAAGAAAGGACGCCCGGCGCATTGCATCACCGTGCTCTGCGACGAGGGCGATGCCGGCCGCCTCGCCCGCCTGCTATTGCGCCATACGACCACCTTCGGCGTGCGCATGCGCAGGGAGCCGCGCCTCGTCCTCGAGCGGGAACTCATCGGCGTCGACACGCCCTACGGCGCCGTTCGCGTCAAAGTCGGCAAGCTTGACGGCGTCATCCTTCAGCGAAGCCCCGAACACGCCGACTGCGACGCCCGGGCGAAAGAGGCCAACGTGCCCGCCCACCAAGTCTATGCCGCCGCATTGGCCGCGGCCCAGGCGCTGTAAACGTGCTCCCGATCACCGCTTCGGGTCGCTCACATCGGTAAATAAAATGGTGAAGACGAGGTAGAAGCCGCAAAGCCCGGCAACGAGAAAAAACGAAATGGCGAGGACGGGGTAGCCGAAGATGCTGAGCGGCGTTTCGACGCGCATCATCAGGGCCGCGCCTACGATGAGGCCGGCTAGAGCGTTTTAATTTAAAGTGTACCCGCACGAGGCAAACCAATTCTGGATGTCAGAATGCGACACGCGTGCGAATGCCTGGCCGATGGCGCGGCAGAGATCGTCTGAGTTGCGTGCCTTTGCCTTTCGCAGGTACGCCTTGATTTTGCTCCACATTTTCTCGATGGGGTTAAGGTCGGGGCTGTAGGGGGGCAGGTAGCGGAGGTCGGCGCTGGCCGTACGTATGGCGTCAAGGGCGTCGGGGTTCCGGTGGGCGGAAAGGTTGTCCACGACGACGATGTCGCCGGGCTCGAGGGTGGGGGCCAAGACGTGCCGGGCCCAGACGGCAAAGGCCCGGCCATCCATGGGGCCGTCCAGCACCCAAGGGGCTTGCGCGCCATGGCGCCCCAGGGCGGCTATCATGGTGGTGGTTTCCCAGCGGCCATTGGGTACGCGGTCGTAGGCGCGTTCGCCACGCGGAGCCCGTCCATAGAGACGGGTCATGTTGGTCTTTGCGCCGGATTCATCCACGAACAGGAGGCGGGTATGGTCCACCTCACGGCTCGCCTTGACCCATCGCGCGCGGGCCATGCGAATAGCCGGCCGGCTTAGCTCCGCTGGCCGGAGCGTCTTTTTTTTAATGGCAAGCCCATGCGTTTGAGCGCGTAGAAGATGGCTTGCGGCGTGACATCCAGACCTAACGCATCGCGCAGTTCCTCGAGTGTCCTGTCTGGCTGCTCCTTCACCAGCTTGCGCAGCTGCCTCTCATGGGCGGGCGTTATCGTGGCCTTGCGTCCCGCATAGGCGTGGCGGTTCCCGATGTCTCCTGTCTTCACCCGCTGCTTGAGCAGCTTCTTCACCATCGACTCGGAAACGTTATAGCGCTCGGCAATTTGCAAGCGCGTTCCGTCCCCACGGTCATAGGCAGCGACGATCCGCTCGCGAAGATCTAGCGATAGGGTTTTCATGAGGAAACCATAACACGATTCGTACAGGGCCGGGTACATATTTATTTAAAACGCTCTAGAATGACCCCCGCCGTAATGCGGTTGGCAATCTTTTGGAAGGCCGCCATCAGGCGGTCGTCGTCGAGCGCGTCGATGCGCACCATGAATTTGTTTTCACTCACCATGTGCAACAGGTGATGCAATAGGCGAGGGGTCTCCTCGGCGAGATCCTTCGACTCCATGCCGCGCTTGAGCACTTCGCCCGGCAACAGCCCGCGCACAGATTGCTCCATCAACAGCCCCGCGACGTGGTCGCGCACATACTTTGTCACGTTCATCTCGGGGCACAGGTGCAGCGCGATTTCTTCGATGTTCAAGAGCACCTTGCCCAGCATGCGAATGACCGGGGGCAGTGCAATGCCGGCCGTCGCCGCACCGTCATAGAGCGACAGGAAGGCTTGGCCAACACTCGCGCGGAGCAGACTGCCGCTGCCCATCGGCTTGATGCTCTCGCGCACTTGCCGCCGGAACTTCG
>CAZLBS010000525.1:0-2308 GCA_964557505.1 uncultured Nitrospiraceae bacterium
CCCGGCTCGAGCGCATGCTGATTGATACCGACGAAAGCGTCCAACTCTACGAAACGTTTAAAGCCACTTACGGCCAGGGCGAGTTCCTCGTTGTCGCCCTCAGCGGACAAGACTTCTTCACATTCGAAAGTCTGGATGCGATGGCCGCCGCACGTGACCGTCTGCTCGAATCAGAGTATGTGGAACGTGTCGCCGGCATCCCGCAAGTCTTCATGGATCTCTATAGGGGCGAGGACAACGAGGCTGTGCGCGAGGAAATCCTCGGCACGCCGTTCTACGAAGGCTTCATCATTTCGCCAGACGGCAGCATGACAGGGCTTATCGTCGAGGCGCGCGGCCTGGATGAGCAGGGCAGCCGCGCGGCGTTCATGCGGGATGTCACAGCGGCTGTCGCCCCACTCGAGGAGGCTGGCTTCGATCTGGACGTGGTCGGAGCGATGGCGGTCGGCGAGGAACTCAAGCGCCTGTCGTTGCGCGAGTCCGTTCGATTCATGCCCGTCGCCCTCATCGTGTCGCTTGTGATTCTCTTGCTGATGCTGCGGAGCATGCGTGCGGCGCTTATCGTCATCTTGTGTACGGCGGCGACCATCGCCCTGACGCTGGGCGGACTTATGCTTGCCGGACGTCCGCTCAACGTCGTCACCATGTCCTTTCCTCTTGTGCTGTGGATGCTCAACTTGGCCAATTGCATCCATATTATTACGCGCTATCAGTACTACATTGTGCGCGAGCCATCACGCCTGGCGGCCATCAAGGCCGGGCTGAACGACGTGGCGTATCCCTGCTTTTTGTCGGCGATAACCACGTCCTTTGCATTCTTGACCCTCGGATTTTCGCCAATCCCGCCGGTTCGTGAATTCGGGGTTATTATGGCGTGCGGCGTGACCTTCGGCGTCGTATGCAATCTCGTGCTCGGGTCGTGGCTCTTGCTCATCCTCCGGGCGCCGGCCCCCCGCTGGATTTCCGGGCAGGGCAACGCCTATTTCCGGGCACTCGGGGAATGGACCACGCGCGCCCCCCTTCCCATTGTGGCCATCTTCTTGGTGTTGGTCGGCGTAGGCTTCGCGAGCTTGTTGAATGTGCGGACCGAGCGAAACACGCTCAGCTTTCTGCCCGATGACTCGCCGTTAATCGAATCGTTCCACAAGGTTGCCGACAATCTCACGGGCATCTACACGATGGAGGTGCTCATTGACACGCCGGGCGGCTGGGTGAATGAAGGCTACTGGGAAGCGCTCGAGGCGTTGCGGGGCGAGATAGCCGGCATGGAGCATGTCGCCCGCGTTGTGACGCCGTTGGACTACATCCGGAAGGTCCGGCAATGGGAGGAAGGCCCCGAGCCCGAGGCCTACCGGCTGCCTGCCGGCGATGAGGAACGCAACCGCATAGTTGCCATTGCCGAGGGCGAGGAAACCGGAAGCCTGCACCGATTCGTACGGGAGGACGGCGAGCAAGTGCGCATGACCGTGCTGCTCTCCACCTCCGAGGCGGATGAATTTCTAGCTATCGTCCGAGCCATCGAGGCGCAGCTCGGCGCCCTCCCAGAACCGTTGCGCGGCGTCGTGACCGGGCGCGCCGCACAGATGCAAAACATGCAGGCCAATCTTGTGCAGAGTCAGCGGAGCAGCTTCTCCGCTTCGTTCGTGCTCGTTTTTCTCTGCATTTTGATCGGATTGCGCTCCCTTTTCGTCTTGTTCATTGCAATCGTGCCGAACATCATGCCCATCTTGTCGACGTTCACGATCATGCTGCTGTTGGACATTCCGCTCGATGCGGGCACAGTGATGGTCGCGAGCATCGCGCTGGGCATCGCTGTGGATGATTCCGTGCACATTTTGGACGCGTATCAGCGGCGCCGCCGGACCGGCGCATCCGTTCAGGAGGGGATACTCTATGCGATGGACGCGGTCGGCCCGGCCATCACGGTGACCGCCGTGACCGCAAGCACCGGGTTCTTCATCCTGGGCACATCTGTGTTCAAGCCGTTGAGCTACTTCGGCTTGGCATCGGGCGCGGCCATTATCATCGCGCTTGTTGCGGATCTGCTGTTCGTGCCCGCCTTGTTGAAGGCCGTGGACCGGCGTGGCGCCGTCACGGGGGCCAGCCGTCCCGTGAAGGATTCGCCGGACTCCTGATGGACCCGTTGCGGGTGCGGCCTTGCAGTGTGCTGGGACCTTCCGGCATGCTCCCCAACCATGATGCGATAGGAGACCCATAGTGCTACAGACTGCCTGTTGCTTACTGCTTGTCTTGGCGCAGCCCTCGCCGGATTGGGACGGCGCGCCACTCGAAGATCTCGCCGAGGCCG
>CAZLBS010000525.1:2318-2935 GCA_964557505.1 uncultured Nitrospiraceae bacterium
TGCAGCGTCAGGCGTTTCACTTGGTCCTCAACGAGGCCGTCGAGCAGGCGCACCAAACCTACGACTTAGCACTCGCGCGTGAGCTGTTGGGGCCGTTGCAAACACGCGTGAATACGCGGGAAGCGGATGACAGCTCGCGTATGCTGTTGGCCCGGACGGCGCTGTTGATAGCAAGCCTGCTTCGCAACGAATACGAAAAGCCGTCAACGACGAACGTCGAGCGCCGGGAGCTTGGCGCGCGTATCGATGAATTGGCCAGCACCGGATTCAGCGCGATCGGCGGATTGCCCGAAGTTTCCGAGCGCTACCGGATGGAAGCGGACCTCTACATCGTCACCATGCGGACGCGGTTCAAGGCTAAACAGCATCTTGAGGATATGGAAGCGGCGGCAGACAAGGCCCTAGACTTGGATCCGGATAACCCGAACGCCTTGTTGACAAAAAGCAGGCGCATGCTCTTTGCCGACGAGGAGCATGGCGGCCGGGCCGGCCGTGCTCATCGGCAACCGCCTGGCCGATCTGGCCCAGTGGAGCGCCGATGTCTGGTTCCTGCACGCCAGCTATCTCTCGCACACCGGCTATCTCGGCGAAACCCTCTTCGGTTTCGCCATCGCCCC
>CAZLBS010000526.1:0-2931 GCA_964557505.1 uncultured Nitrospiraceae bacterium
CGCGGGTTCATGCAACATGCGGCCATGCTCGCGGGCTGCGTCATTGCGCAATCCGGGACCACGCTCGTGCACGGCATGGGGTATCCCTATACGCTCGAATGCGGCATTGCCCACGGCATGGCCAATGCACTGCTGCTGACGCCGCTGTTTCAGCACAATGCCTTGTATGCGCCGCACCCTTGCGCCCAGATTGCCGAAGCCCTTGGCTGCCCAACCGCGCCGGAGCCGGAGGCCGTGCGGCGCGCCATAGGCGAAGCGATTCATGCACTGTTGGAAACGTTAGACGTGCCGCCGGATGCATGCCGTCACGGGGTTACGGAAGAAGACGTTGCCCGTTTTGCCCCGGCGATTGCGGCGAACCCCTACCGCTACCGCAATCAAATCGGGCCCATAGACGAACGCGCCATTAGGGCCTTCTATTTGCAATCGTTGACAGGCGCGATGAGCTAGGCAGAATCGTTGTCTGTGGGCGCGTGCTCATCGGCGGCGAGCAGCATGTCGACGTCTTTTTGAAACTCTTCTGGGCTGATGGAATCCATGATGTCGCGTACTTGGGCCGCACGCTCTTCGTCGCTAAGGATCCAGTTCATCAAGTAGATCATCCGCTGCCCCGTCGCACGGCTCATCAGGTGTTCCATCTTGCAAGCGTCGGCATGGGCGATTTCCTCGGACACGCCCAGAACACGCGTAAAGAACTGCGACAAGATCCGGTAGTTGTGCTCGACCGTGCGGGCAATGCGTTCGCCCGCGTCCGTCAGCAACAGGAAGCGGTTGTGATCTTCGGTCACCCAGTCGCGCTTTTTGAGCTGTGCAATCGACATGCTCGCGGCGCCGCGCGACACTTCCAATTGGTCGGCGACATCGGTCACCCTGGCGTAGCCATATTCTTCGCGAAGCCAATCGATTGCCATCAGATAATGGGCCATCGAATGCGTCACGGTATTATCGTCGAATGCCCGCCAATGCGAACCATCGTTTATGGCACGGTTCATGAGCCGTTGGCCTCCTAAGAACACATTTGGTGATAACGTAGAGGGAACGGCCGATCGCCGCTACCCATTCCCGCCATCAACCGAAACTCTTGCCGCCTACCTTAGCACAGGTTCGTGCTTCTCGCCACGTAGCGGCTCGCATGGCTGCCCTTCTTTGGATACAATGACGATTTGCCCAAGCATGGGCATGCAGTTAACCGGGAGTCTCACAACGTTGTTGCGCCATTTGACTTTGTCTCTCAAGCGGTCAGCCTCAGCCGCGCGGCATGTTTGGGCCGCCCTGCTGGTAGGCGCTCTGCTGGGCATAAGCCCTTGCATGGTCTGGGCCCAAGAAGCCCCCGCGAGCCGTTTCGACGGCCTGGAACTCGCGACCTATATGACGGCCAACACAGTCGCCACGTTTCTTGATGACCCCGCGGCCATGCAGGAAGGGGTGAGCAGGCTCGACGCGCTGGGCATCACAGGCATCTATCTCGAAGTGTACCGGGGCGGCAACATCGTGCCGGTCGAGACGCTCGAGGCGGTGCGCGATTTCCTCGAGGCGTATGGCTTTCGAGTGGCAGGCGGCATCGCCACGACACCGGGCGGCGATGTCGGCGTGCGCCAGGAGGGGCCGCTGTCTTGGTTCAACTGGGAGGCCGAAAAGACCAGGGAGGATCTCACGGAGATTATGCGCGGCGCCGCGCCGGTGTTCGACACCTTCATCGTCGACGACTTTCTCTGCACGGGCGACACAAGCGAGATGTCGGTCGAGGCGAAAGGGGATCGCAGCTGGTCCGCATACCGGTGCAGCCTGATGAACTCCGTTGCGCAAGAAGTGTTCGTCGAGCCCGCCCGTGAGGCCAATCCCGATATTGTCATGATTCTCAAGTATCCCCAGTGGTACGACAAATTTCATGAATTCGGCTACGACACCGAAACGATGTGGACGCACTTCGACCGGATCTGGGTGGGCACGGAAACGAGGAATCAATACACCGCGCGCTATGGATTCACGCCGCCCTACATGGGGTTCAACAATTACCGCTGGCTGCGTTCGGTGGTCGGCGGCAAGATCGGCGGCGCGTGGTTCGATTTCGGCGATTGCACCCCGCAGGATTATTTGGACCAGGCATACCAAAGCGTGCTTGCTGGCGCACAAGAATTCATTCTGTTCAATTACGCGAACGTGCTGACGCACCGCGGGGCGGATCTTCTGCATGGACACTTGGATGAACTGAATGCATTGGCGGCTTCGGTCGCGAATCACCCGGTCGAGGGGGTGACAGGACTAAAGGCTCCCAACGCGGACCCAAAGCAAGATCTGTTCATGATGGATTTTCTTGGCATGTTGGGGATTCCCGTGGTCCCAGCGGCACGTCTCGAGGGTCTCGTGCCCGAGCCCGCCGCCATCTTCATACCGGCGCAAGGCGTTCCCGCGGTCGCCGGCGCCGCCCTCACGGGAGCGGACGCGCCCGATGTGGTCTTCACGGCGGCGGCCTTCAATGACACCTATGGCGCGGCAGGCGTCGACCTGCTCCAACAGCTCTTTGGGCTGACCTGGGATGGGACGCTTGAACTGGTAGAAACCCAATCGGTCGTCGTGGCGGGCGGCGCGCCGCTCAGTTTGCCAACGCCCATCCGGATTGCGGCTCCAATATTCGACAGCCAGCAAGAAGACAGCGCCGCCGCGTTGTCAGCGGTTGTGCAAGGCCGTCCAATCGTTTGGCTCGCGGCGAAAGATATGCAGGGCGCATTCCGTTTTTCTCTGCTCAACTCGTACACGTACACCGAGGAAGATTACGCTGCGGCGAATGAGGTACTCCTTGCTCCGGAAGAATTGGGCATGCTGACGTTGCCGCCTGAATGGCTGGAGCCCCTGCGAGCCTCATTCAACAGCGCGCTCGGCTTCGAGTTCGAGGGCCCGCCGAGGGTGACTGTTCAACCCATGGGCGAGGGC
>CAZLBS010000527.1:0-879 GCA_964557505.1 uncultured Nitrospiraceae bacterium
CGGCCCTGGGCAGAACTCGTCGAGCTGTGGGCGGTATCGAACCGGCACCTCCTGCACGCCATCAACCGATTCCCCGAAGACCGTGCGGAGGTCATGTGCCTTGTCGGCCGGGAAAAGCCGCGTCCATTTGTGTGGTATGCGGCTGACTATGTGCGCCTGACGCGGCACGGGTTCCGGCGGCTGGGCATCCTCGAGCAACTGGATTCCGCTGCATGACGGCAGCATCCCGGCGCGGCCACACTGAGCGCCTCGTGCGCGGCCGGGCCGGAAGCCATAGAAAGGGCGAGCCATGAGTGTCACGAAAGCCATCATGATGGACAAGTCCAAAGAACTGTTCGGACTGGCCAACCGCGTCCTCGTGGGCGGGGTCAACAGCCCGGTCCGCGCGTTCAAGGCGGTTGGCGGCAAGCCATTCTTCGTCGAGAAAGGCAAAGGCGCGCACATCACCGACGCCGACGGCAATGAATACATCGACTACGTGCTTTCGTGGGGGCCGCTCGTACTGGGGCACGCGCATCCGCACGTCGTCGAGGCCGTCCAGAAGGCCATGTGGAATGGTTCCAGCTTCGGCATCCCGACGGAAAGCGAAGTCCGGCTGGCCCAGAAAATCATCAGCCACATACCCAGCATCGAGAAGGTGCGCTTCGTGAACTCGGGCACCGAGGGCGCGATGGGCGCCATTCGCCTGGCGCGCGGCTACACCGGACGCGACATGGTCGTAAAGATTGAAGGCTGCTATCACGGCCACAGCGACGGCCTGCTCGTGAAGGCGGGCAGCGGCGCGACAACGCTGGGCGTTCCCAGCAGCGCGGGCGTGCCAAGCGCGATTGCGCAAGCGACCCTGACCATTCCCTTCAACGACCTCGCCGCGGCGGAGCA
>CAZLBS010000527.1:889-2930 GCA_964557505.1 uncultured Nitrospiraceae bacterium
TCCAAGAACACGGCGACAAGATCGCATGCCTGGCCATCGAGCCCATCGCGGCCAACATGGGGCTTGTCCTTCCGGAGCCGGGCTACCTGCAAGGCCTGCGCGACCTCACCCGAAAGCATGGCGCCTTGCTGGTGTTCGACGAAGTCATGACGGGCTTCCGCGTGCACATGGGCGGCGCGCAGGCGTTGTACAACATCCAGCCAGATATCACCATTCTCGGCAAGGTCATTGGCGGCGGGCTGCCCGTGGGCGCCTTTGGCGGCTCGGCGGAACTCATGAACCATCTCGCGCCCGAGGGGCCGGTCTATCATGCGGGGACGCTCAGCGGCAATCCGCTCGCCATGGCCGCGGGCCTCGCGACGCTTGAAGTGCTCGAGAAGCCGCACGTCTTCGAATACATCAGCACCCGCTTCCACAAGATCGAGGAAGCCCTCATCGACATCGCGCACCAGGCGGGCGTGCCGACCTACAACACGCACGTCGGCAGCATGGCCTGCACCTTCTTTCATGAAGGCCTGGTCAATAACTACGCCGACGCAACCGCCTCGGACACGGACCGCTACGCCACCTTCTTCTGGGCCATGCTCGAGAACGGCGTATACATCGCGCCGTCGCAATATGAGGTCATGTTCATGAGCCTCGAACACAGCGATGAAGACATCAACCGCACGCTCGAGGCCGCCAAAGACGCCTTCGCCCGCGTCGCGGCTTCGATGTAGGCATCTGTCGATGGCGGGGGCGCCCTTCATGACCGCAACAAAGGCGCCCCCGCGCTGCTGTCGACCCATAGACGTGACGCTCCGGCTCCTGTTCTCCGCTGCATGTGCCGTGAGCGCCTTCCTTGCGGTTGCCGCTGAGCCGCGTCTTTACCCAGTCCCCAACGTTTCGGGCTTCGAGATTTCCGAGGACATGGCGCGCATTCCTTTGGTACGCCACTGGGATGCCGAACGGCCCGAGCCGGATGCCCCCGGCGCTGCCATGATTGCTTGGGATGACGAATACTTATACGCAGCCTGCGACTTTTCCGACAGCGATCTAATTGCCCGCGTTGAAGATGCGGATGGTCAAACCCATCTGGACGACGTCTTCGAACTCTTCCTCAAGCGTGGCGATGAGGCGCCGCATTATTTCGAGTTTCATGTCACGCCCGCGGGCATCACGCGCGACCTGAAGATCGACTATCCCCGCACGCAGGACTTCGAGGCCTACACCAGCTGGGACGCGGCGTTCGAATCCGATGTACGACTTCGCGGGACGCTGAACAATCCCAGCGATACGGCTGAGGGGTGGTCCGCCGTAATGCGCATCCCCTGGGACGCGATCCTGCGCGATGGCGAACGCCCCAAACCCGGCGATACCTGGCTGTTTGCCGTTTGCCGCTACAACTACACGACGAACGCCACGGCTCCCGAACACAGCAGCACGGCGCGGCTCGCAACGCTCAGCTTTCACCGCGTTGAGGATTACGACCTGCTGGTCCTTGTCGATGAAGAGTAACGCGGCACTGCCGGACACGTTCACGGGGCCGGGCCTTGCCGACCTCCAGGTCAATGGTTATGCCGGGCTCGACTTTACGGGCAATCCCGCTGCGTGGACGCCCGAGGCGTGGCACCGTGCGCGCGAGAAGATGTGGGCGCGTGGCCTGCGCATGGCGCTGCCAACCTTCATCACCAATGCGCCGGAGCGGATGGTGGCGCAGGCGCATGCCTACCGCGCGATGGTGGAAGGCGATGCGAAGCTTGCCGCCTTTTTTCCGAAGGTGCACATTGAAGGGCCCTTCATTTCTCCAGAGACCGGCCCGCGCGGCGCGCACCAACTCGAGCATTGCGCCGCGCCCAAGCAACATCCAGACTTGATGGACCGCATCAACGAAGCGAGCGGCGGCCGCGTGGGCATGGTCGCCATCGCGCCGGAATTGCCGGGCGCCGTCGCCCTTACCAACCATCTCGCGTCTCAGGGAATCCTGGTGGCGATTGCCCATACGAATCCCGCGCGGGAAGACATCGACGCGGCTGTCGAGGCGGGGGCACGGCTCAGCACC
>CAZLBS010000528.1:0-2919 GCA_964557505.1 uncultured Nitrospiraceae bacterium
CCAGGCTGGGGCGCCATCTTTGCCGGCCTCGCCGTGCTTTCAGCGGAATTCATGTGGGCGCGCCGGCTCTTGCGCCATGCGCGCGAACAGGCCGGCGGAGCCGCGGCCCATGCGTCTAAGTGGTGGCAACGATTCATGCCGGGAAAGCGCCGCAATGCTCCGCGCGAAGAGGACGGGAACAAGACACCAGACCAACAACCCGAAGAGGCATCGGCGAGCGGCCAGGACCAGCATTTATAAGCGTTTGGTTAAATATCCGTCTGCCGAAGGCGCTGGGCCCGCCGCTGCTAGCAGGCATGGAATGTAGCGGAAACAAATTGTGTATACTCAGACGCTACATGCAAGGAGCGCATGCCACAATGACCAATACTGCCGCCTATAAGTTCGTACGCAAAATAGTCCTGACCGTGTTCGGCGGGGCATGCTTGCTCGTAGGCCTTGTGATGTGGCCGCTGCCCACTCCGTTTGGCATTCCGCTCCTCATGCTCGGACTCGTTACCTTATCGGCTGAATACCACTGGCCGCGGCATGCTATTGGGTATGTCAAGCGCGTACCCGAATTCATGCATCAGGCCTGGTTGCGCGTGCGGGCTGGGGTTGGCGTGCTAGGGCGCAAGGCCGCCGCTGGCCGGAGCGCCGCTTCGCGCTTCGCGAATATTGCCCCCGCGCCGCCCCGGATGGCGCCCGAAGAGGACTAAACCTGTCCGCTTGGATCGCTCCATATCCCAAATGCCTGCTTGACCTTATCCTCGAAACTTGCTAATATCCAGGCCAGTATGCAAAGCAGAGGCCCTAAAGCTTCTCACCTGACGACGGCCGCGATGCGCGGCAAGTCCGTCAGGTCTGCAACTGTCTGGCGCAATTCGCCGGTGGGTGTCGTCCCGCGGGTCATGCGGCGCCAAGCGACAGCTATGTAGATGTCTGCGTTATCGCGCGGCAGGAGAAGCAGTGCTCTCCTGCCGCGTTTGTTCTTGGAAAAGCCCACGCGGGAAGGCTGTATGGCGCGCCCAGCAGCCCGCACAATCGAACGCATCCTGCCGGGCAGCAACGGAGGAACGAGTTATTCCAAAGCCGACTGAAGATCGCGTGCGCATCAACGAGATGATCCGCGTGAAGCAGGTGCGCGTCATTGATGAGAACAGCAACCAGCTCGGGATCATGAGTCCGCAGGACGCTCTGCGCGAAGCCATGGAGCGGGGCTATGACTTGGTGGAAGTGGCGCCGAATGGCCAGCCCCCGGTCTGCCGCATCATGGACTACGGCAAATACAAGTATCAGCAGAGCAAGCGCGAACGCGAAGCAAAGAAACATCAGCATACGATCAGCATCAAGGAAGTGAAATTCCGCCCCAAGATCGACAAGCACGACTTTGAATACAAGGTCAACCGTGCCAAGGAGTTCTTGCGGGAGGGCGACAAAGTCAAAGTGACGATCATGTTCCGCGGGCGCGAAGTGGCGCATCCGGAGTTCGGGCATGAGATTCTGCGCAAAGTGCTCGAAGAGTTGGAAGGCATGGTCGTCGAGAAACCGGAGCCGCAAGCGCTGCGGGTTGAAGGCCGTACCATGACGCTGGTCGTGACGCCGACCAAAGAGCTGCAGAAGGAAGCGCGGAAGGAAAAGGACCGCGCCCCCCAACAACCTCAGGACGAGGATGGGGAGAAGGCGTCTGGCGAGCAGAAGGCCGAAAGCGACAAGAAAGAAAACGACGCCAACGCCGAGAAGAAGAAGAGCAAGAAGACGATTCCCGTGCCGGAATCGGAATTGTAGGATGCATCACAGCACCGCCCGGGCACATCGCCATGGCGGTGAGCAGGCGGGGGAGCCACAGGATTCATGCCGAAAATCAAGACCAACAAGTCAGCCGCGAAGCGCTTCAAGCGCACCGGCACAGGCAAATGGATGCGCCATAAGGCCTTTGGCCGGCATCTGCTCACGCACAAGTCATCGAAGACCAAACGCAATTTGCGCAAGTCCGCCGTGCTCGACAAGACCGATCAGCGGCGGGTGCGCATGATGCTGCCGTACAGCTAGCGGCGGGGCAGCCGAGCCCCTTAGCGGCATACACCAGGTAATGCGTGCCGGCGTGCGATGCTGGCACGGGACGAACCGACTTAGGAGGAATTATCGATGCCACGCGCAACCAAGGCCGTCGCGTCGCGCAACCGCCGCAAAAAAGTATTGAAACTCGCCTCGGGCTACCGCGGATCGCGCCACCGGCTCTACCGCCTCGCGACCCGCGCGGTCGACCATGCCGGTCAATATGCCTACCGGGATCGCAAGGCCCGCAAGCGGGATTTCCGCAAGCTGTGGATCGCCCGCATCAACGCGGCGACCCGCGAGCATGGCATGAGCTACAGCCGGTTTATGCAAGGCCTCAAGCTGGCGGATGTCGACATCAACCGCAAGATGCTGGCCGACATAGCCGTAAGCGATGCGCCGCGCTTTGCCGAGCTGGTGCAGCTCGCCCAGACCAAGCTCGACGCGGCCGCGTAGCCCATGCGCATTCTCCCCGCGGTCGATATACGCGGCGGCAAGTGCGTCAATCTCGTGCAGGGCGACTACGCCCAAGAGACGGTCTTCGCCGAGGACCCTGTCGCGCAAGCGTGTGCCTGGCGCAGCCAGGGCGCCAGCCTCGTTCACATCGTCGACCTTGACGGCGCACGCGAGGGGCACGTCTGCACCGAACCGCAACTCCGTGCGCTTGCGGCTGCCGGAGTGCCCTTCGAAGTAGGCGGCGGCATCCGGTCGATGCAGTCCATCGAGACCGTCCTCAATGCCGGCGCCGAACGCGCCATCTTGGGCACGGCGGCGCATGAAGATCCCGGCCTGATGCAAGAAGCTTGCAAAGCCTTCCCCGGCCGCATCGCCATAGGCATCGACGCCAAAGAGGGCAAGGTCGCCGTGCGCGGCTGGGTCGAC
>CAZLBS010000529.1:0-1809 GCA_964557505.1 uncultured Nitrospiraceae bacterium
CAAGCGTGTCGAGATTCTGAGTGCGCTTCAGGAAGCGGAACCTTCGCTGCCCACGCTGGGTTCAGAAGAGGCCGGCAGCTTCGTAACGCTCGGCGACATCGTGGCGAAGTTCGGACAGTTGCCGGTTGCGGCACGGCTCCTTGAGCTTGACCGCGCCAAAACTGGCCCTGCTTCAAATGAGCTTGAGCAGGTGCTGCTGCGCATCGTTTCGGAGAAGACAGGCTATCCGGCCGAGGCGCTCGAGTTGAGCATGGCGTTGGACGCGGACTTGGGAATCGACTCGATCAAGCGTGTCGAGATTCTGAGTGCGCTTCAGGAAGCGGAACCTTCGCTGCCCACGTTGGGCTCCGAAGATGCGGGCAGCTTCGTGACGCTGGGCGACATCGCCGCGAAGTTCGGCGAGTTGCCGGTAGACGGGGCGCCAAGCGAACTGGACCATGACATCGCAACAGAAGCGGCCGCGCCTGAGCACCGGAGACCTCATGAAGCTCCGCTCAGTTTTGCCGTGGAAGCGGATTCTGTTGCCGCGCCATCGTCCGCGGTGCACCTGCCGCGCGGAACGGATGTGCGCATTGTTGGAATGCCCGGGGATGCCGCGGCGCAAGCCATCGCCAGTGCGCTTGAAGCCGGCGGAGCCAACGTGACGATCGCCAGCTTGGATGATGCTCCGGCGCCCACTGAAGGCGCCCTTGTTTTGGTTGCGCCGGATGCCCCCTATAGCGGCGGTGTTGCCCGCGCGTTCGACTGGGTGAAAGCCTCCGCCGCGAATCCGCCACAGTTTGTCGCGAGTGTGACCCGCCTCGGCGGGGGGTTCGGATTCGCCGAATGCATGACATCGAGCCATGCCGAGTGGGGCGCGCTTGCTGGTCTCATCAAGACGGCAGCGCATGAGTGGCCGGAAACGCGCTGCGCCGCGCTGGACATTGGACCTGAAGCCAACATGGACGAAGGTTTCGCGGAATCCCTGCGCGGCGCGCTGCTGTCGGAGGGGCCGGTTGAACGCGCCTATGCGAATGGCGCCTGGTATGAAATCGCGCTCAATGCGCGCGCGCCGCAGCCCTTGGATATGCCGCTTCGGGAAGGCGAAGCCGTCCTCGTGACCGGGGGCGGGCGCGGCGTGACTGCCGCATGCTGCGTGGAATTGGCCCGGCGCGTGCGGCCCACGTTCATTCTCGTCGGGCGGACGCGGCTTGAGGATGAGCCAGACTGGCTGTCCGAATGCACCAGCGAAGCCAGCATCAAGCGCGCATTGCTTGAACGCGGCGGCGCCGCGAGTCCGCGCGAAGCAGGCGAAGGCTGTGCCCGCATCTTGGCGCAACGTGAATTGCGCGCAAATCTCGATGCGATGCGCGCCGCCGGCAGCGCGGCCGAGTATCACGCCATCGATGCCCGCGATGATTCGGCGGTGCGCCGCTTGTGCGGCGACGCGCGCCAGCGGCATGGCAGCATCCGCGGGTTCATTCACGGCGCGGGCGTACTCGCCGACAAACACATAACGGATCTGTCAGCCGATGAGTTCGCCCGGGTCTACGGCACGAAGGTGCATTCCGCGCAAGCCTTCCTTTCGGCCCTGAAAGACGATGCGCTTGCCGTCATCGCTTGTTTTGGCAGCTCGACGGGACGCTTCGGCCGCACGGGCCAGATCGCCTACGCGGCGGCCAACGAGGCGCTGAACAAGCTGGCCCAGGCCGAACGTGCCTCGCGGCCGGACTGCCGCATCGCCTGCATCAATTGGGGGCCCTGGGCCGGCGGCATGGTGACCCCGGCGCTCGAAAAGATGTTCCGGGATGAAGGCGTCGTGCCGATTTC
>CAZLBS010000529.1:1819-2911 GCA_964557505.1 uncultured Nitrospiraceae bacterium
AGCTGGCGCACGGCATTTCTGCGATGTGCTTGCAAGCCCCAATGCCCCGGTAGAAACGGTGGTGCTTGGCGCGGGCAGCGTCGTGCCCGGGCCGTTGCGCAAGCGTGGGGGCGGCAAGCATGTCCCGGCCAACGGCCACACGAAGGCTTCGGCCTCGCCGCTCGCGCCCGCCTTCGAGATCAGCTTGTCTCCCGATAGCGCGCCTGTCTTGCGCTCGCATGTGATGGCAGGCCGCGCCGTGTTGCCGGCCGCGCTCATGCTCGAATGGTGCGCCCAGGCCGCGATGCACAACAATCCTGGATTGCGCCTGGCCGCGATCGAAGACCTGCGCGTGCTGAAAGGGGTACGGCTGTCGGCCGGCGAGCGCATCGGCCTAAGCCTTTGCGCCTCGAATGCGGAAGCAGTGAATGGCGGATACGCGTGTGAGACCCGCTTAATGGGCGGCGGCATGCCGCATGCGCAGGCCCGCGTGCGGCTTGCACAACAATGGCCGCCCGCGCCCATGCCATGCACGCTGGAAGCCTTGCCGCGCTTTGAAGACGACGCGTCCGTGCTGTATGCCCAGAAGCGCTTGTTCCACGGTGAGGCCCTGCAGGGGATCGAGGTCATCGAAGGAATCGGCGAAACCGGCATGGCCGCTCGGGTCCGCTCTGGCGCGAGGCCCACCGACTGGCTCGATGAGCCACTGCGCGGCGCCTGGCTCACGGATCCGCTGGCGCTCGATTGCGCATTTCAGTTGATGGTGTACTGGACGCAAGTCTTTCACCACGCGCCCAGTCTTCCCGTGCGCATCGGCAAATACGAGCAATTCACCAACCGCTTCCCGCGCGGCGGCGTCAAGGTTGCGTGCGCCGTAACCGAGTCCAACCAACACCGCGCCTTGGCCAACATGGATTTCATTGAACCGCAAAGCAATGCCCTGCTCGCGCGCGTGACCGGTTATGAATGCGTGCTCGATGCGCGGCTTGCCGAGTCCTTTGCGCGCAACACCCTGCCGCCCGCCCCGGCAGGCGCGATGCCGTGACGCCGCCTTCAAATCCACCCATCGCGATTGCCGGCATGGGCTGCCTGTTTCCAGGCGCGCAAGCCCCT
>CAZLBS010000530.1:0-2903 GCA_964557505.1 uncultured Nitrospiraceae bacterium
TTGCGTTTTCTATCCAACTGTCGAATTCCAGCTCTTCCATGAGCAGTGCGTTTTTGCTTTTCATCTTTTCTACCTCCAGGCTTCCTTGGCCCACGGGGCAGCCAAGGAAGACTTTGCTTACCAGCTTTTTCGTTTGGCGTGCCGCGTAGCGGGAGGATTTTTTGCGTGCTTTTTGAAGCGTGCACGTTTCCGGAATCGAAAACCTATCTGGCGATAGCAACACAAAGCTCGGATACGGCAGGACCGCATCCGCGTCCATCGTGCCCGCTCATCCAGGACCACGTCAGGACCGCCGCTGTCGAGCATAGCGAGGGGAAAGCAGGTCCCGTGGAAAACCGAGACGGTGGGATGCAACGTCTCGAGGCAGAAGGTTCCGGCGAAGCAACGGGACCCTGCAAACGCGAAGGCTTCAGCCTGCAGCGCAACGAACGGCACAGCAAGGTTCGAAGCGGCACCAGCGAAGCGGGTGACGAAGGGAGCCGGTGCGGAGTGCCAAGGCTCCAAGCGAGACGGCAGGATGCCAGGTCTCGAAGCAGATGGTTCCGGCGAAGCCAGTGGAACCCTGCAATCGCGAAGGCTACAGCCTGCAGCGCAACGAACGGCGGAGCGACGTTCGCAACGGAACCAGCGCAAGCCGGTGACGAAGGGGAGCCGGAGCGCATCGCCAGGGCTCCAAGAAATTCGAGTCACTCGTCGAGCGCGAAACTTTATTCTTCTTTGCTGATGCCGCTACAAGCCCAATGCCGCATTGATAACGAGTTGCACGTCCACGGCATCGGTGCTACCGAGCCGGTCGACGTTGGCGTTGAAGGGCTCTATTGGCAGGCCGAGGGCGCCGTTAATGACGAGTTGTACGTCGACTGCGTTGATGGCAGCGTCGGCGTTGATGTCGAAGCGAAGCGGGTCTCGCACGCCATCATTGAGTGCCTCGAAACTGAGCGCGCCGTCTTCCAGCGTTACGTCAAAGTCGAAGCCGTCCAGCAAGCCCGTGAAGAGGAGTGTGGTTGTCCCCTCGATGGTGAGTCCTTCTGTCGCGGTGAGGATATCGGAGATGTCGCCAAGGCGGGGGACATACGCGCCGATGAAATCGAGCTGGATAATCGGATTGGTGAGGGTCGCGCTGCCAATGATGCGTACGCCCGCGACATCGCCGACGCCACGCACCTGGGCGCGGATTGTTGCGCCGTTGAAAGTTGTCTCGCCCTGCAACACGATTCCTGAAGAGCCAAGTTGCTTGCCTTCGAATGCCTCGACTTGTGGTGCGATTTCGCCGTCGATGACGCCACCGACCGAGTAGATGACTTGGCCGCTCCCGGTGATGACGCTGCCTTCCTCGAGAAAGATACTCGCCGTTTCGACACGCCCTTCGTTTTGGAGACTCACGACGCCGCTGCCGAGAATGCTCTCTCCCGCCGTGCGACCGACGATGAATTGCTCGCCAATCTCCAGTATGGAATCGTTAATCGTGACGGCCGCATCGCCGCCCTCTTCCGAGCCGATGAAGGCATTCGTGGCGGTCACGAGTGTGTCGCCCTGCAGGGTCAATTCGCCGAGGCCATAGCGACCGACACTCAAGTCGCCAGCAACGGCAGCTTGCGCCGGTTCATCATCACTCGCCATGCCCACGCCGCCGACGATGAACGTGCCGCCGCCTGTTTCGCCGGGCGCGCCCGGGCCTACGGTCAACGCGCCGCTGCCGAGTTGGGCGCCTTCGCTGAGGGTGAGCGTGCCCATGCCTCCGCGGCCGACGTTTATCGGGCCGCCCGAAGTCGAGACGGCGGATAGGGACGACGTGACGGTGAGCGTTCCGGTGCTTCCTCCTTCCATCGCGATGTGCAGCGTTGCGGGCGAGCCAATCGGCGCGCGCAAGATCGATTCGCGGCCTACGCTGAGGCTGCCGAGGCCTTCCTCACCGATGATCAGGTCGCCGGTGAACGTCCACCCCGCCAGTGCGTTTTGAGCGGCAATAATGCCAATCCCGCGTGAGCCCGCCATCTGGCCCAGCGTGGTGCTGCCCGTCGATACCTCGACGTTCTCGATGGAGAACGTGCCGAGACCGCCGCGCCCGATGATGGTGTCGCTCGTGACGGTGAGCACTTCGGGAAAGCTCCCGTTGCCAGATACGGGAAACGCATTCAGCGCGCCGCTGCTGTTTGCATCTTGTCCAATCGTGAGTTGTTGCGTCGCAGTCTGCGTACCCGCCTCGAGGAAGAGTTCACCCGTGCCCGCCGCGCCCACGACGAGATCGCCACCATTACCCCAGCCCGTCTGGCCCTCAATGTTGAGTTCGCCCAGGGAATCGGCGCTTTCCGCCAAGACCGTCCCGCTGGTGCTGAGGGCGTTCAAATTTAGAGTCGCTATCGCGCTGTCCGCCGCGCTGGCGCCAACAATGAAAGAAGGCTCGGACGTGCCACCCGAAATCATGAAGGTCTCACCATTGAACGTGATATCCCCCCGCTCGATTAGAACGCGCGCCAACTCAGGATTGTCGAGCGAAACGGTATACGTCTGGTCCCTATCGAATATTGCGATGTCGCCATTTCCGGGCACGCCCTCGGGCTCCCAGTTCCCGTCCGTCTCCCAAGTGCCGCTGCCGGCTTCCCAGAAGAATTGTTCCCCAGCATCGCCACCATCGCTCGGGGTGATTGATACGGTCAGGTCATAGGAGAGCGACCCCGCATCGCCGCTGACAGAGCCTGCATCACCTTCGATGCCGAAGGTATAAATGCCCGGCTGCAGCTCGAGCGATTCCGATACATTGAGGTTTGCCGGGAAGTCCTCATCAGCGGGGGCGCGGGCTTCGTGCTCAAACAGTGGCCCGCCATCGCCGCGGAGTCGCACGATGATGTCGCCGTTCCCATTCTCCCCGCCGGAGGTGGCGGCCAGTGGGCCAAAGACTTCGA
>CAZLBS010000531.1:0-2903 GCA_964557505.1 uncultured Nitrospiraceae bacterium
GCCGACACCGGCAACGAGGTGGTCCGCCGGATCGGCGCCGGCGGCATCATCACAACCATTGCCGGGACGCCGGGCATGGCTGGCGATGTCGTAAACGTGCCGGCGCTGTCCGCCCAATTCGACGGGCTCAATGGTGTTTTGCCCCTGCCCGGCGGGGGCTATCTCGTATCGGATTTCTTCAATAGCAGCGTGAAGCGGGTGGGTACAGATGGCATCATTCGCAACGTCTTTACAGCGCCCGGCAGCGGCGTGGGCGGCATCGTGCGGATGCAGCTCCTCGATGAGACGACCGCGTTGTTCAGTTCGTGGCGCGACTTCCAGGCGCGTACATTTGACCTGGCATCCGAATCCGCCACAATTATCGCCGGCAATGGCGTCAATGCCTTTGCCAATGTTCCAGGGCCGGGTACTTCCGCGGCGATTGGCCGCATTACAGATGTCGTTGCCGACCAGGTTGGCAATGTCTTTTTGGCAGGTTACACGCCCAATCGCGTCCTGCGGCTCCAGGACAGCCTCGCGCCCGTCATCACGGCTATCGACCCCGTAACGCCTTCACCTACAAACGCGGACACCCTTGTGTTCGACGTCACGTTTTCCGAGCCTGTCACGGGGTTCGACGAAATCGAAGTGTTTGTGAATGCGTCCTTGACGGCGGCGTTTGCGGATGCCCAGCCGAGCGGCAGCGGCGCCCAATACACGGTGACCGTTACTGGCGTTGAAGGAGACGGTACGCTGGCCGCCGGCGTGAGCCCCGGAGACATCGTGGATGGCTCCGGCAACGCACTTGCGGAAGGACTCGTTGGCCCAAGCATTGAAGTCGACAACACCCCGATTGATATCCTCGGACTCTCGGCCTCGCCGCCAAGGGCAGCCCCGGGCGAAGAGGTGCTCTTGACGTTAGAGGTAAGCGAGACACCGGCCATCGCCACCGTGTCGGTAGACGGCCGGTCAGCCGTGGCCCAGGGCAAGCAAATCGCCCTCGAGTTCAGCTACCACCTTGTTTCACAAGCGGATGCTGCAGGCGCGGCGGATGTCCTCGTTACGGTCGCTGACGGAGCAGGCAACACGAGCAGCCAGAGCTTCAGCGCTGCTTTCATGGTGCAGGAAGAGGCAGACGTGCCGCTCGCCGCATGGCCGGCGGCCGCTGCCTTGGCGTTGGCCATTGCCTCGCGCCTGCGTAGGCGCAAGCAATGACCCGCCGCCTTTGCATTAACCGAGCGCTAACGGAGGTCGATTAGCCTCCCTCCGTGCTGGCGGAAAAAGCGGGCCTGGGGCAACGGGCGCCTGGGCGCCAGAAAACCCTGCAGTGAGGACGCCGCGCCGAATGAGCGCGGCATGGAGATGTCTGACTATGGCGACGACACGGCGTGGATTCTTGAAGATGGCAGGAGCGACGACGCTCGGCTTCGCGGGCTTGGGCATGCTGTACCGCACGACCGCCGGCGCGGCCACGGTGCCTTCGGGCTCGGCCATCGTCGATGGATTTGGCCCGCTGAAGAAGGACCCGAATGGCATTCTCGATTTGCCGGAGGGCTTCAGCTACAAGGTCATCTCGACGCGGGGCGACGAGATGAATGACGGCTTGCTCGTACCCGGCCTGCCTGACGGCATGGCTGCCTTCGACAATGGCGACGGCCTGACGGTCATCGTGCGCAATCATGAGTTGAACAGCGACGACTTCAAGAACAGCGGCTATGGCGAAGACAACAAGCTGGCGGAGAACGTCGACAACGCCATGATGTATGACGCGGGCCACGGCACGCGGCCGGGCCTTGGCGGCACCTCCACCATCCTCTTCGATACGAAGGCGCAGGAACTGAAGGCGCAGCGCATGAGCCTTGCCGGCACGGTGCGCAATTGCGCGGGCGGCCCCACGCCCTGGCAGACCTGGATCACCTGCGAAGAGACCGTGCAACGTGCGGACGAAAATCACGAGAAAGACCATGGCTATAACTTCGAGGTGCCCGCGGATTATGAAAAGGGCCTTGTGGAGCCGAAGCCGATCGAGGGGATGGGCCGGTTCAATCACGAAGCCATCGCGGTGGACCCGAAGAGCGGCATCGTCTACCAGACCGAAGACCGCCATGACGGCCTGATTTACCGCTACATCCCGAATGAGCGGGGCAATATGCACTCGGGCGGCAAGCTGCAGGCCCTTGTCTTCAAACGCCACAAGAGCTTTGACACGCGCAACTGGGATGCGCCCGGCCTTGTTGCCGTGGGCGCCAGCTTCGAGGTCGAGTGGATGGATGTCGAAGACATTCATAGCCCGAATGACGACATGCGCCTGGTGAATTTCGACAAAGGCGCGGCCCGCTTCGCACGGGGCGAAGGCATGTGGACGGGCGAGGACGGCATCTACTTCGCCTGCACCAACGGCGGCCATGCGAAGAAAGGCCAGATCTGGCGCTACATTCCGAGTCCGGCAGAAGGCACGCAAGATGAAGACACGAAGCCCGGGCGCGTCGAGTTGTTTGTCGAGCCCAATGACGGCGGCCTCGTCGACAACGCCGACAATTTGACGGTAGCTCCCTGGGGCGACCTCATCGTTTGCGAAGACGGCAGCGGCGATCAGTTCCTCGTGGGCGTCACGCCGCAGGGCGGCATTTACAAATTCGGCCACAACGCCGTGAGCAACAGTGAGTTCGCGGGGGCTTGCTTCTCGCCGGATGGCACGACGCTGTTCGTGAACATCCAGCACGACGGCCTTACCCTCGCCATTAACGGCCCGTGGGAATCCGCTCGCGCATAGCGCAGACTTCTCCCACCAGCACGTACCGAAACTAAGCCGCGGCCTGACGCGCTCTGATGCGATTGCAGGCCGCGGCTTTATTCATGACAAAAGGGGCCTGTCAAGCCATTTGCTGATCTTACTTTGGCCGGTATCGTCTTGCCATTTGTGT
>CAZLBS010000532.1:0-2891 GCA_964557505.1 uncultured Nitrospiraceae bacterium
GGTGACAGGATCGATCGTGATGTTCTTAGGCATAGGCTTCCTGACGTTGACCGTGTCGCGCTACATGCCGAAGCGCGTGCGCTCGGTAAGCGAAGGGTAGCGTCCTTCGAGCAACTCGGTGACGGCGAAAAGAATGACATCGGCCTCGGGCGGGCAGCCGGGGATGTGCAAGTCGACGGGTACGGCTTCGTGCACGGGGCACACGCGCCCGCGCAATGCGGGAATGACTTCACTCGGCACGCTCGCGTTGTGATGCGCGGTTTCGAAATACGAGCGCTCGAGAACCTCTTCCACGGCGAAGCGGTTGCGCAACGAGGGCACGTTGCCTGTCACCGCGCAATCGCCAAGAGATACCAGCTGTTTCGTGCGCCCGCGAATGTACCGAATCTTTCGCAGGTCTTCCTCGGTGCTCACGGCCCCTTCCACCAAGGTGACGGCTACATCGGGCGGAAACTCTTTCATGTCGACCAAGGGGCTGTACACCACCGTGGCCTTTTCCGCAAGGGTAATGAGGTGCTCGTCCATGTCAAGGAACGACATGTGGCAGCCCGAACAGCCATCGAGCCACACCGTGGCCAATTTTGGTTTCGCCATGCTTATTCGCGTCCTTCGCGCATTCGGGTTAGATAGGGCAGAAACTGCCGCGACTTCTTCTGTTCGCCCACAGAGGTGCCCCGAAAGGACAGCGCGCCTGTCGGGCAGACCGCGACGCACTTGCCGCAGCTCGTGCATGTTTCACTGTCGCCCCAGGGCTCGTT
This sequence comes from uncultured Nitrospiraceae bacterium, assembly GCA_964557505.1. GTDB lineage: Bacteria > Hydrogenedentota > Hydrogenedentia > Hydrogenedentales > CAZLBS01 > CAZLBS01. The sequence continues at coordinate 759 of CAZLBS010000532.1, forward strand.
CAAATCGGTAATCAGCTTCGAATCGACCCCGCGCCCCATGACATCCAAGGTGTGTGCGCCTTCGATTTCGTCGCACACCCGGACGCAGCGGGTGCACAAGATGCAGCGGTCATGATCGATTTTGTACCGCTCGTGAGACGCGTCGACGTCATGCGTGGGATAGATGTACGGCAGGGAGGTATGCGTCATGCCATGGGTCTGCGCCAGCCCTTGCAACTCGCAGCGGCCGTTCGACACGCACACGGCGCAAATGTGGTTGCGCTCGCTGAAGAGCATTTCGAGCACCATGCGCCGGTAATGCTGCATGCGCTCTGAATTCGCGGTGACGTTCATGCCTTCGGTCACTTGCGTCGCGCAGGCGGCGGTCAGCTTGTCGAATCCGGCTACTTCGACCAGGCACATGCGGCATGCGCCCACCGTGCTCAATCCTTCGATGGAGCAAAGCCGCGGGATGGGAATGCCGTGATCATCCGCGGCTTGCATAATGGTCTGATCGTCATGCGCGCTGATGTCTTGTCCGTCGATTCTCAGGGTGACGACGGTGCCGGCTGATGATCCTGCCATGGCTACGATACTCCCGCTGTTTGGCCGTTGCCGCCGCTTGGCGCCATGCAGGCGGTGAACTCATCGCGAAAATAACGCAGCGCGCTCAGCACGGGATTGGGCGCGTGTTGGCCCAACCCGCACAAGCTCGTTTGCTTCACCATGTCGCACAGTTGCTCGAGCAAATCCAGGTCGCGCTGGGTGGCTTCGCGGTTGACGAATCGCTGCAAAATCTGGTGCATGTGCACGGTGCCGACACGGCAGGGCACGCATTTGCCGCAACTCTCCGTCATGCAAAACTCCATGAAGAAGCGGGCGATCTCGACCATATTCGTGCGCTCGTCCATGACGAACAAGCCCCCGCTTCCCATGATGGAGCCGAGTTGCCGGAGCGAGTCGTAATCGACCGGATTATCCAGCAGCGTTTCGGGGATGCATCCGCCGGAAGGGCCGCCCGTTTGCACGGCCTTGAGCTTGTAGGTCTTCGGCGGGCCGCCGCCCATCTCTTCGACTATCTCGCGAAGCGAAATGCCCATCGGAACTTCGATCAGCCCGCCGTAACGCACATTGCCGCTCAGGGCGAATACCTTGGTGCCGGCGCTGGTTTGCGTGCCGATCGAGGCGTACCACTCCGCCCCGTTCCGTATAATCGACGGGACGTTGGCGAAAGTCTCGACATTGTTGATAAGCGTCGGATGGCCCCAAAGCCCATGCGCCGCCGGATAGGGAGGACGCGGACGCGGCAGGCCGCGCTCGCCCTCGATGCTTGCCATCAACGCCGTCTCTTCGCCGCAGACATATGCGCCAGCCCCAATCCGCACCTCGACGGTAAACGAGAACGACGTGCCGCAAATATTCTGGCCGAGCAGTTGAGCCCGCGTGGCTTCCTTAATGGCCTTCTGCATGCGGTTGGTTGCAAGTTGGTATTCCGCGCGGATGTATACATACCCATGACTCGCGCCAATGGCAAACGCGGCGATGGCCATCCCCTCGAGAATGCGGTGCGGATCGGCTTCCATCACGCTGCGATCCATGAACGCGCCCGGGTCGCCCTCGTCGCCGTTGCACACGACGTATTTCTGCGGGTCGCGCGCCTTGGCCACGGTGCCCCACTTCAACCCCGTCAAGTACCCTCCGCCGCCACGCCCGCGCAATCCACTGGCGCTGATTTCATCGAGCACATCCCGGGGGCTCCGTTCCGACACCACCTCGGCCAGCGCCTCGTACCCGCCCGCGGCAAGGTAATCGTCCATCTTTTCCGGATCGATATGGCCGGCGTTTTCCAAGACGACGCGGTGCTGCTTGGTAAAGAAGGGATGTGCCGTATCGCACTTCAAGCGTTCCACCGGCTTGCCATCGAGCGCGGCTACGATCTCTCCGGCGTCGTCCGCTGTCACGCGCTCATACACAATGCCGTCTGGATCGACAGACACGAGCGGGCCTGCCGAGCACAATCCGCGGCAGCCGGTTTGGCGCACCAGGCACTTGCCCCCGTTTTCCGCCTTCTTTGCTTCGGCCGCAATGGCTTTGCGCGCCGCATCACTGCCGGCTGCCGCGCAAGAGGTTCCCCCGCAAACCATGATGGTATGG
>CAZLBS010000533.1:0-2890 GCA_964557505.1 uncultured Nitrospiraceae bacterium
AGAAAGACCGCGCCGATGGCCTCGCCATCTTTGAGAATGGGGGATGCCGACAGCCCGATCTCTCTCGGCGGAAGCCCCTCTGCTTCGAGGATGAATTCCCGGCGTTGCGCAGCTTTCCTTTTCTCCAAGACGACCGCGAGGCACTCCGCGAATGGCTCGAGCCCGGCTATGTCGTGCAGGCGCGTGCCGGGGGACAGCTCCGCCGCGAGGAATGCCGAGGCGCTGCGATTGGCAGTGAGAATTCGGCCCTGAGCATCCGCGGCCAACAAGCCCGACGCCAGCTCGTCGACGATGACCTGGAGAATGTCCGCATCGGGATTCAAGGGGCAAGCGCCGGTTGGATGGCTTCGGCCAAGTGGGCAAACTCATCCAGCGTCAGCGTCTGCGGGCGGCGCGACGGGTCGATCGCCGCGCGTTCCATGGCCTCCAAGATATCTTCTGGGGGTTTTCCCAAAGCGCCGGACTTCGCGAGTGAATTGCGCAAGGTCTTCCGCCGCTGTGCAAACGCCGCCCTTACGACACGTAGAATCGCTTGATTGGGCACGTTGGGATAGCGTGGTTCGCGCCGGTTGCGCATGCGTACGATCGCACTGTCGACTTTAGGCATGGGCGTGAAGCATTGCCGCGGCACATGATGCACGATGTCGACGTCGGCATAGAGGTGCGAGGCCAGCGCGAGCACCCCATACTCCGCCGAGCCGGTAGGCGCCGCCATCCGCTGTCCAACCTCGGCCTGCACCATCACCACCATGCGATCGACAAACAAGTCCGCTTCCCAAAAATGAAAAAGGATCGGCGTCGTGATGTAGTAAGGAAGATTGCTGACCATATGAACGGGGCCGGGATCAGGAATGAATTCCTTCACGAGCTTGTCAAGCGGATGATTCAGGATATCCCCGCGAAAGAGGTGGACGTGCGGCTCATCGCCAAAGCGGTCTTCGAGACAGGGCATGAAGCTCGCGTCGATCTCGATTGCAAGCATGCGGCGTGCGCGCGTGCGCAACTTGTCTGTGAGCGCGCCGAGTCCCGCGCCGACCTCGACGACATCTTGCTCGCCCGTCAGGCCGGCTGCATCGACCATTATCCGGTTGATGTTGTCATCGAGAAGGAGGTTCTGCCCGAGGCTCTTCTTGAAGCGAATGCCATACTCTTCGCACAGGTCGCGGAGTTTCATGGCCAACGGACCGCCCACACGGTCATGATCCGGGCTGCGCGCCCGGCTCGCGCATTTCGATGAGCATGCTGATTTCACCTTCCTCGCCAAAGGCGAAGGTGTGCTCGATGGGAACCACCGTGATGGCCTGGCTTACCAGGGCATCCTTTGCTGGCGGATAGACCGGCACGGTGATGATCGTATGCGGCGGCATGCGCTTCTGCTGGATCACCCTGGGCTCGCCTATGCTGTAGCCGCCCGTCATGAAGGTAAAGCTGGCATCGAGTTCCCAACCGCCGGGGGCGGGCTCGAGCGTCCCGCGAAAATCGTACGGGCCCAGCAGGTCGAAGCCGCCGCCGGCACGGGCGGTCATTTCGACCGCCGCGCGCTCGCCCTTGGCGTCTTCCAATGGGAATTCCGCATCCTCTCCCTGACCGGCGCCTTGGCCCGAGGGGGCGCATGCCGACAGCATGCATACAGCTAGAGCTGTTGCACAGCCTGCCCCGCGCCGCCAGGTTGCCGCAGATCGTTTCATGCGCAGCATTCTAACGCCCTGCGGCTCAGTCGTGCATACTGAGTGCCGGGACCCGCGTCCATTGAACACATGGCAAAGCTCTGATACCTTCTATTTGTTGGAGTAAGGAAAGGATCGTCAGCCCCTATGGCCGTGTTGCTAATCGAGCAGCCGGGTGTTCCGCCCATCAAACTTACGCTTCGCGGGGAAACCGTCACGCTTGGGCGCGCGGAAGACAACACTGTCGCGCTCGTAGCAGACGAGGTCTCGCGGCATCATGCCCGCGTCTACATGCAGAACGGCGACTATCTGCTGGAAGACCTCAACAGCCTCAACGGAACGTATGTCAACCGGCACCGCATAGCCGAACGCAAACTCGCCCATAAGGATGAAATCTGGCTGGGGGCCAAATGCCGCTGCGTCTTCCGAAATGAGGAGAGCGCGGCGGGCGTCCCCTCCACGAAGCCTGCCCCGCCGCATCATCAGGCGGTTGGAGCAGCGGGTGAAAACATCGCCGCCATTGCCGAATCGCGCGGCATGATCGTGCCGCATTCCGTGCAGCGCCGCGAGGCCGGATCCACCTCCTCGCTTTCTCAGGACATCGCGCGCATCTCCGAGGAAATGGAAGTCGTCGGCACGAGCATGACCATGTTCGGGGCGCGGGCACGAGGCCCCGAAGCAGCGCCTGTTGAAGAAGGCCCTTCGCCTGAAGAAATCCGGAAGATGAGCCGGGCCTTTCGCCGGCTTGAAGCCCTCTACCGCGCATCGAAGTTGATTGCCCAAGAGTTCGCTTTGCAGCAACGGCTTAGCTCGGTGTTGGATACGGCAGTGGAAGTGATGGAGGCGGACCGCGGCTTTCTCATGCTCTTCAACGAAGAGACCAAACAGCTCGAGGTACGCGTGGCGCGCGGCATGGACGCCGACATTGAGGGCAACTCGCCCAGCATGTCCGTTGCCTACCGGGCAGCGCGAACCGCCGAACCGGTGCTGCTTGCGGATGCGCTCGACGACTCTCAGTTCGGCGGCCAGCAAAGCATCATTCGCCAGCAAATCCGCAGCGCTATCTGCGTGCCGCTCATGGTCGAAGACCGGGTGCTCGGCTCCATCTATGTCGACATGCGCGGCATGGCCCAAAAGTTCACCGAGGAAGATGTTGAACTCTTCGCCTCCATGGCGGCGCAGTTGGCCATGGCGATCGAAAACGTGCGCCTCACTGAAAAAAT
>CAZLBS010000534.1:0-2869 GCA_964557505.1 uncultured Nitrospiraceae bacterium
TGCAAAGGCAACACGAAGGTCTGGCCCACGAACTGCTCCGGGGCTTTGGGGAAGAGCGTGCGGCCCGTACCGCCAAGTGCGCTGAGGAAGCGGCCCGTTTCCGCCAGTGGCCGTCGCAGTCCCACAGGCCCAGGGCTTAGGCATGTTCGACCATGGCATCGAAGCTGCGGCGGTTATCGGCGTGGTCCGCCAGGCGCGAAGCAGTGTGTTGCCGCTCCCTGCGCTCCCAGGGCTTCAAGGCCGCGCATCACGTGTCAAGCGTGCTCCAATGAGGAATAGCTTGCGTCCCGGACATTTCATCGCCATATTATCTGTTTACGTGACGAAAGCACAGCATGACGAAAGGCATTTAGATGGCATCCCGTCCAACCCAACCGATCGTGTTCAATGACCCGGCCAGCGTGATTACCCGTGCGCCCTTTCCAAATTCGCGCAAGATCTACGTGGAAGGCTCCGACCCATCGATCCGGGTGCCCATGCGCGAGATCTCGCAAGCGCCGACGCGCGTGGGCCGCAATGAATCCAGCACCGGCACCCTCGAAGAGAACGCGCCGGTTACGGTCTACGATTGCTCGGGCCCCTATACCGATCCCAGCGCTGCCATTGACGTGCGCAAGGGACTCGCCCCGCTGCGCGACGACTGGATCCGCGCCCGGGGTGATGTCGAAGAACTGGACGGCATCTCGTCCGAATTCGCACGCCGCCGCGCCAGCGATGGCGAGTTGGACAGCATCCGCTTCGAGCGCACGCGCAGGCCGCTCCGCGCAAAGCCCGGCCAGCGCGTCACCCAGATGCATTACGCGCGCAAGGGCATCGTCACCCCTGAGATGGAATTCATTGCCATCCGGGAGAACATGCGCCTCGAGACCGTGGTCGAAGACCTGAAGCGCCAGCATCCCGGCGTCGACTGGGGCGCGAAACTGCCCGAAGCCATCACGCCCGAGTTCGTGCGAAGCGAGGTCGCGCGGGGAAGGGCCATCATCCCGGCCAACATCAATCACCCCGAACTCGAGCCCATGATCATCGGCCGCAACTTCCTGGTCAAAATCAACGCCAATATCGGCAACTCCGCCGTAACCTCGTCCATCGAGGAGGAGGTCGAAAAGATGGTGTGGGCCGCGCATTGGGGCGCCGACACGGTGATGGATCTCTCGACGGGAAAGAACATCCACGAGACCCGGGAATGGATTCTGCGCAATTCGCCGGTTCCCATCGGCACCGTTCCCATCTACCAAGCCCTCGAGAAGGTCGGCGGCGTCGCCGAAGATCTAACGTGGGACCTCTTCCGCGATACGCTTATCGAGCAGGCCGAGCAGGGCGTGGATTACTTCACGATACACGCGGGCGTTTTGCTTCGCTTTATCCCGATGACGGCCAAGCGCGTCACCGGCATCGTCAGCCGGGGCGGCAGCATCATGGCCAAGTGGTGCCTCGCGCATCACCAAGAGAATTTTCTCTACACGCATTGGGACGAAATCTGCGAAATCATGGCGGCCTACGATGTGTCGTTCTCGATTGGCGACGGCCTGAGGCCGGGCTCTATCGCGGACGCCAACGATGAGGCGCAGTTTGCCGAACTCGAGGTGCAAGGCGGCCTCACGCGCCGCGCCTGGGAGTACGACGTTCAGGTCATGAACGAGGGTCCGGGCCATGTGCCCATGCACATGATCCAGGAAAACATGCAGAAACAGCTCGACTGGTGCGGCGAGGCGCCCTTTTACACGCTTGGCCCCCTGACCACCGACATTGCCCCCGGCTACGACCACTTCACCAGCGGCATCGGCGCGGCCATGATTGGCTGGTACGGCACGGCCATGCTTTGCTATGTCACGCCGAAAGAGCACCTGGGCCTCCCCAACAAAGACGATGTGCGCGAAGGCGTCATCACCTACAAGATCGCCGCGCATGCCGCCGATCTCGCGAAGGGACACCCCGGCGCACAGGTCCGCGACAATGCCCTCTCGAAGGCGCGCTTCGAGTTCCGCTGGGAAGACCAATTCAATCTTGGTCTCGACCCCGAGCGCGCCCGTGAATTTCACGACGAGACCCTCCCCGCCGAGGGCGCCAAGCTCGCGCACTTCTGCTCCATGTGCGGTCCCAAGTTTTGCAGCATGGAAATCACCCAGCAGGTCCGCGAATATGCCGCCCAACTAGGACTCGATGAACAAGAAGCCATGCAAAAAGGCATGGAGGAAAAGTCGCGCGAATTCAGCGAGGAAGGGGCCGAGGTTTATCAACGGCAGTAGCCTCCGGAGCCAAATCCATGACCAGCGAAGAACGGCGCGAACTGCTCAAGCGCGTCACCGTCACCCCCGGCATCTTAGGCGGCAAGCCCATCATTCGAGGCATGCGGATTTCTCGGAACGAAGCGCAGTTTCTCCCCTTTACTGGATGAAGCATCATGACCATCACGCCGCATGAATATGCCGAGCGCCGCGCGAGGGAAGACGGCCGTCTCGTCTTGCTCGACGTGCGCACGCCGATGGAGCTTGAGATTGCCCGTCTCGACCCGTGCGTGCACATCGTGCTGGATGAACTGCCCGAGCGGTATACCGAACTCGAGGAGCACAAGGATGCCACTATTGTCTGCCTCTGTCATCATGGGGTGAGGTCTGCCATAGCGCAGCGGTTCTTGGCCGCAAGAGGTTTTGAGCACGTATTAAACCTCACCGGCGGAATAGAGGCGTATGCCCAAGAAGTCGATCCCGCATTGCCCCGCTATTAGGCGTGCCCGCTCTCCGGTTCGTAGGTTGGAGCGAGTTCCCGCAGCGTCATCTGATCGTCGTTGGGTCCCTGGTCTTGATGTTTTGCCGCGCGCTTGAATGTTGTGTTGGCACCCGTGACGGCCGGCATCTGCACACGTTTGCCT
>CAZLBS010000535.1:0-2861 GCA_964557505.1 uncultured Nitrospiraceae bacterium
CCTTTCTGCCGTCTAGACCAACGAGGCCACGCACACCGGACGGAGACGATGTGGAGATGTGGTGCGATGCTATAGGGACATGTATAGACGCGTGCGAAGGCAATGGCGAGTGAGATATCAAGTGAGAGAGGGCTTACCAAGTGAAACGCATCTTCCAATCCCACGGTGCCTACATACTCGTGTTTTCAGCAATAGGTTGTTCCGCGTATGTATGGTACTGCATATATTGGGTTTCGCAAGGAGGCGACGTGGCATCCCTATCAATATTCCCACTATTGCTTGCGATTTCGCTCCATGCTTTCGTAAGCATCTACAGTATTGACTCGGTCTTTGTGTCTCTTTGGGAAGAGGGCCGAAAAGCCGCTGTTGCAGTGCTGGTAAGCGCCGCCATCTTCCCTCTCCTCGCCTGCTGCAACGCTGTTTTTAGAGTGATAGTGGCGCGCGCCCAATGACTCCACTGCACACTTGAAATCTGGTTTTGCGTAGTTGTCATGCCGTGACACGTGTTCTTTTTGGGTAGAATCACAATGCTGCTCGATTGCGGCGTTGCGGTGAGCAGCGCGGGCCATGCTTTGTTTGAGAAGGTTCAGATTGTATCAGACGACTTGTCGAACGACTTTACCTACAGCTATAACGGGGTGAACGAATTGACCACGGCGACGCAGCCGAACGGGGCCTCGAACGTGACGTACACGTATGACATGTTGGGCCAGATGATATCCAAGACACAGGGCAGCGCGTCGGCTACGTACGATTGGCATCCCCCTACGCTCGCGCCGCGCTACGGAGGCATGCTCGTGAGTACGGAGTCGGCGTTCGCGGGCGAGGCGAATTTCCTGCGCGAGTATCGTGGCGACCGGCGCATGCCGATGACTTAAGAGGAAGATTCATGACGAAGGCATGAAGGACACGGAGGGCGTTTGTCCTGAAGCTGTCACGATCTACCATGCAGCGCGTGCATTGAAATCCCGCTCGACTTGTTTTGCCCTACAACCCTGCAGGGCGCGGTATACAAACATGCAACCTCACACCCCTCGTTGGCGAAGACGAATCCGGGCAAATCCGCGTCATCCGTCGAATCCGTGTTCTATTTCTTTCTTTTCCGCTAGCTTGCCTACTGCTTGGCTATCTGCTTCAATGATGCTTCTGACTTGCGTTGCGCGGCGTTCATAGGAGCAGACCGAATCGATGTGGTGGGAGCGGGAACGGCAGGCGTATCTTCGGCGGCATTGGGGGCGGTACACGCCGGGGAAGCTTGCGCGGGCGGTGGACTGGCCGAAGGCGCGGGTCGAGGCGTATGCGAAGCGGGCGAAGCTGCACCGCACGGCAGCAGAACGCCAGGCTACGCGGAATCGTTCGGAAGCGGAGCCGCCGCCGTATACGGGACTCATCGAGCCTATTGATGGGGAGCCATGCTTGCGGCGAACGCAAGCGTGTCACGAGGCAGACTCTTCGCCCGGACGCTCGCGCTGGCTGAATGCAGCGCCGCACATCGCGGTCTTTATCCTTGCGCTGGTGGTGTATGTGCTGACCCTCGGCCCGACGGTGACCGGCGAGGACAGCGGGGAACTCGTCACGGCGGCGTATGAGCTGGGCGTGCCGCATCCGCCGGGCTATCCAGCTTGGGTGCTATCGGCCCATCCGTTCACGTGGTTGCCCTTCGGCAATGTAGGGATGCCCTAATCTTGCGCGGCCCCGCGGCACCGGGTCGCTTTGAAGCCGGGGGCGTGCGGGGTTTCCACTGTGCTCCACCGGCCGCCCGTTTTTCTCCTTAAGTTGCACGCTGCTGCGTGCTGCTTTGCGGGGCGATCCCTCCCTCGATGCGCCGCCTGAATGCGTGCCCTTGCTTGTTCTCGCTGTGTACCTGACACAATATGTTGCAGCTTGCTTAGCAATCCTCGGGCGAATCTACAATATCTTGTAGCATACCGCTTTTGCCTGGTGCATCCCCCGTTCTAACTCGTTGCTAGAAAACGGCCTGCGTGTTAACTGGAAAACCGTTCAGTATTGCCAGTGGTAGGAAGTGGTGGTAGAGTGGGGCTCGGTGTCTAGAAGTGGATCTCACAGGAAATTGCCGCGATGTATATGGGCGAACACAGCACGACGCTGGACGGAAAGGGGCGGATCACGGTATCGCGCCCGATCCGCGATGCGATGGATGTGTTTGGGCATCACACGTGGTATATGGCCCGCGGGTTTGACCGCTGCGTGTTTTTGTTTCCGCAGGAGGCGTGGAAGAAGCTGATGGACACGCTGTCGGGCATGGGCTCGATGAACACAAAGGCGCTGGACTTCAAGCGGATGTTGCTGGGCAGCGCGGCGCAGGTGCGGGTGGACAACCAGGGGCGCATGAGCGTGCCGCAGCATTTGCGCGAATTGGCGGGCCTCGACGCGGACAGCCAGAAGGAAGCGGTCTTGCTTGGCGTGGAGGATCACCTCGAGCTGTGGAACAAGGACAAGTGGCGCAGCTTCCAGGATGCGAAGGATGCGGAATACCGCGACATTGCCGCGCAACTTTTCGGCGGCGGCATGTCGAGCGACATAGATACCCCGGCGGAATCAGCCGTCAGCTAGCGTGGAGCATGTGGCGCGCGCCGATGGGAGCGCGGGATGAAGGAGCGCAGGATGAACATCGAACGGACGGACCTTGGCACGACGACTGTAATCCGCATGGCCGGCGACATCGACAATGACACGGTGGCGGGCGTGCGCGATGTGTTGTATGACTGCCTGAGCGAAGGGCGCTGCAACCTGGTGCTGAATGTCAGCGAGGTGCGCTTCCTGAGCTACATGGGCTTGGGCGTGTTGGTGGAGCGGCTGCGCATGGCGCGGGCGGCGCAGGGCGACATTAAGCTTGTCGG
>CAZLBS010000536.1:0-2860 GCA_964557505.1 uncultured Nitrospiraceae bacterium
GGCCGAAGTCGACCTGGCGCAAGCGGACGACAAATCGGTGGCGGGCTATAACGATTTGTTTCGGGACAGGCGGCCCGAGCTATACCCCGGGCTGACCTCATAGCGGGGCACGTACGTATTCGAGACTGCTTTATGCTTCGATTAGCTACAGCAACTCTGCGATCTGGACGGCATTGAGCGCGGCGCCCTTGAGCAAGTTGTCGCTGACAATCCACATGTCGAGCGCCGAGGGATGGCTGAGATCTTCGCGAATGCGGCCGACGAAGGTGTCGTCCCTGTCCGCGCAATCCAGGGCCGTAGGGAAGATGTCATTCGCCGGATCATCCATGACGGCGATGCCGGGTGCTTTCGCCAGAATCTCACGCGCCTGGGCGGCTGTGAGCTTCTTCGTGGTCTCGACGTTGACGGACTCGCTGTGCCCCGTCATTACCGGCACGCGAACGGTCGTCGCCGTCACCCGAATGCTGTCGTCGCCCATGATCTTCTTGGTCTCATTGACCATCTTCAGTTCTTCGGTGCTATAGCCATTCGCCTCGAACGCATTGCTGTGCGGAATTTGCGGCAGGCAATTGAAGGCAATAGGCTTTGGAAAGATGCTGCACTTCGGGTCCGCCTCGTTCAGCATGGCCTCGGCCTGATCCCGCATCTCGGCGACGGCAGCGGCGCCCGCGCCCGAAACAGCCTGATACGTCGATACCACGACCCGCGTGATTTGGGCGGCATCGTGCAGCGGCTTCAATACCACGACCATCTGTATGGTCGAGCAGTTCGGATTCGCAATGATGCCCTTGTTCTTGTGCATCGCCACGTCATGGGCATTCACTTCGGGCACGATAAGCGGGACCTCCGGGTCCATGCGCCAGGCCGAGGAGTTGTCGACCACCACGCAGCCGGCTTTGGCGGCATGCGGCGCAAACTCCTTGCTGCGTCCGCCGCCGGCGCTGAAGAGCGCAAGCTCCACGCCCTTGAAGCTGTCTTCGCTCAGCACCTCGACGGGAAGCTCTTCGCCATTGAACGGCAGGGTTTTGCCTTTCGAGCGCTCCGACGCGAGCAGTTTCAACTCGCGCACCGGAAAATTCCGCCGCTCCAGCTGCCGCAAAATGGCATTGCCAACGAGACCGGTAGCGCCCGCCACCGCCACGACCTTCCCGCTCATGAATGATGCTCTCCCTGCGTTTGTGCGATGCGCCCGTAAATGCCGGATTTATGCGCATGCATGGCTTGCCGCCTAATCTTGAAGTTTAGTGGATAAACCAGGAATGCGGCAAACGCTTGCGCGGCCACGTGCGGATGACGCGCGGACCTATAACGTGCTCATGGTGTAGCGCTTGCGCATGCGGTTGCGCAAATAGATCGCCGCGCTGCTCATGATGAGGACGATGCAAACGAGGAGCAGCGTCGTCACGAAGACCATCGGTTTGGCCGCCTCGACATTCGGCGATTGAAACCCGATATCGTAAATGTGGAAGCCCAAGTGCATGAACTTCCGGTCGAGATGGATGTACGGAAATTCGCCGTCGATAGGCAAGGCGGGCGCCAGCTTGACCACCCCTGTGATCATGAGCGGCGCCACCTCTCCCGCCGCGCGCGCCATCGACAAGATGAAGCCCGTCATGATGCCCGGGGATGCCATCGGGATTACCGTCCGCCAGAGGGTTTGAAAACGCGTCGCGCCCAAGGCCAGCGAGCCTTCGCGGATGCCTTTCGGCACGGCGCCCAAGGCTTCCTCCGTCGCCACGATGACGACCGGCACCGTCAACAAACCGAGCGTCAGACTCGCCCACAGCACCCCCCCCGTGCCGAAGGTAGGCGCTGGCAATCGCTCGGGAAAAAAGACTTGGTCAATCGTGCCGCCAACGCCATACACGAAAAAGCCGAGACCGAAAATGCCATAGACGATCGAGGGAATGCCGGCAAGGTTGTTCACGGCGATGCGCACAATCCGCACCATCATGCCTTGCTTGGCATATTCGCGGAGATAGACGCCCGCTACCACCCCCAGCGGAAAGCTGAAAATGCTCATGACGAAGACGAGCGTCACGGTTCCGAAGATGGCTGGATAGAGGCCGCCTTCCGTGTTGGCCTCGCGCGGCTCTTCGATGAACAGCAGGCCGAGTCTCTTAAAGTAATACCCCAGCTTCGCCGGGGCCCCCATCTCGTTTGGCCGGTATTCGCGCACGATGTCGGCCAAAACGATTTCGATCTCGCTGCCCTTGGCATCCGTGAAGATGGCCTTTTCTTCGCGCATGCGCTGCCGGGCCTCCCGCTGCACGGCGACGAGTTCTGAAAACTGCGCACGATACGCTTGCCGCTCGGCCATGATCTCGGAAGAACGCTCCGAATCCTCGGGCACGCCCTCATACCGCAAGCGCTCGAGCTGCCGCGCCAGGCGATCCATCTGATAGTTCAGACTGGCAAGGCGATCGGCCAGGCGCTCGATTTCCCGCTCCGGTTTCCGCAGGGCGCGCAACGCCGCTTCCAGCCGCTCATGCCCGCTCTCGCCTTCCGCCGCAATGTTGACCAGTTCGAGCCGTTCGAGAAAGCCGTAGAAGTTGCCGTGCTCTTCTCGTTCCAGCGCGATGGCATCCTCTGGATAAGCACGCGCCCGGATAGCGGATTCCGGTATCCAGCGAAAGTCCTGTCCATAGATTTCCCGGTTGCCTACTTTGACCTGAATGCGCCGTCCGTCCCCCGTTGGAATCGGTTCGCTCGTGATGATCTCGCCCATGGCCTGGCTGCCATCATCCAACGTCAGCAGGGCGAGCCGGCTCGGCCATAGGGCGCCCAAGCCGTTTACCAGCACCACGACCAGAAGTATCAGCGTCGTGATGAGGGTGAAGGCCAGCGCCGCGCCCGCCGC
>CAZLBS010000537.1:0-2856 GCA_964557505.1 uncultured Nitrospiraceae bacterium
GCCGCGGAGAAAACGCTGCCGCCCGATACCTCGTCAAGCAGGGCTACCGCATCCTCGAGCGCAACGCACAGTACGGCGGACACGAGATCGACATTATTGCGGAGCAAGGAGACATTATCGCGTTTATCGAAGTAAAGACGCGCACATCTCCGTCCGAGGCCATTCCACTTGTTGACACGGTGTTGCCGGTGCAGCAGCGGCACATCATTGCCGCATCGCGGCATTTCATGGCGCGGCAAGCCAGCACCGAGCACTACTACCGCTACGACATCGCCGCTGTAACCTTCGGCCCGAAAGGCAGGTCGGAAATCGAACATTATCCCGACGCGTTCCGAGAGTGAAGAGTTGCGTGCGTCCCGGTAAACCGGGAATGGCGTGCATATGCCGCCGCTACGCTGATGCTTCGGGGCTTCTGGAGTTCCGAAGATGGTTGACATGGCGCGCGGCATCCGGTATAACCCTATGCGCCAGTGTAGGCGGATTGGAAATGAAGCGGCCTTAACGACCGTTAAGTAGGCCGTACGATGTGAAGGGGGCGCTTGACCCGGGCGCCAGGACAGAAGTCAGCCGACAAGCTGTGGAGGTATGTCATGTCAGACAACGATGCCGCAAAAGAAAAGGCCATGGAGCTGGCGGAGGAGGCGCGTGCGGTCGCTTATGAGCACCCCAGTTTCACCGCCGAAATGTTCAAGGGCAACTTCCGCTGGGACTTGATTCACCCGTTCCCGGAGCAAGATCCTGAGGACAAGAAGATTGGCGACGAGTTCCTGGCGAAGCTGCAGGAGGTGTGCGAAAAGCACATCGACCCGATCGAGATTGACGAGACAGGCGAGTATCCGGAAGAAGCCCTGAAGGCGCTGGCGGAAATCGGCACCTTCGGTATGAAGATTTCGAAGGACTACGGCGGCCTTGGCTTCTCGCAATATAACTACAGCCGGGCGCTGTCGCTGCTTGGCAGCTATTGCCAGAGCACGGTGACGTGGGTATCGGCGCACCAGAGCATCGGCGTGCCGCAGCCGCTCAAGCTGTTCGGCACGGAAGAGCAGAAGAAGAAGTATCTCCCGCGCCTTGCCGCCGGCGAGATTTCCGCCTTCGCGCTGACGGAGCCGCACGTGGGTTCGGACCCGGCCAAGATGACCGTGACGGCCATGCCGACCGAAGACGGCGAGCACTACATCATCAACGGCGAAAAGCTGTGGTGCACGAATGGCCCGAAATCTTCGATCATCGTCGTCATGGCGAAGACGCCTTCGGTGATGAAGCACGGCAAAGAGCGCACGATGATCTCGGCCTTTGTCGTCGAGATGAACACGCCGGGCATCGAAGTGTCGCACATCTGCAAATTCATGGGCCTGCGAGGCATCTCCAACGGTCAGATTACTTTCAAGGACGTGAAGGTTCCCAAAGAAAACATCATCGGCAAAGAAGGCATGGGCCTTCGCATCGCCCTGAGCACGCTCAACATCGGCCGTCTGGGCATTCCCGCCGCGAGCGCCGGCGCCGGCAAGCTGTCCATCAAGTTCCTGCAGAAGTGGGGCAACGAGCGCGTGCAGTGGGGCCGGCCGATTGGCAAGCACCAGTCGCAGGCCAAGAAGATTTCGCAAGTCGCCGCCAACACCTTCGCGATGGAATCCATCGTTTGGCTGACCTCGGCCTTGACGGACCGCGAAGGCGTGGATATCCGCCTGGAGGCCGCCATCGCGAAGTACTTCTGCACGGAAGCCGCATGGAAGCTCGGCGATGACGTGACGCAGGTGCGCGGCGGACGCGGCTACGAGCGCGCGAAGTCGCTCTGGGAACGGGGCGAAGACCCGATGCCGATCGAGCGCGCCTTGCGCGATGCCCGCATCGGACGCATCTTCGAAGGGTCGTCGGAGGTCATGCACCTCATCCTCGCGCGTGAAGCCATGGACCCGCATTTCTCGCGCGTCATGCCGCTCATGATGCCGAAGCCGGGCCAGAAAGAATCGAAGATGCAGCTCATCATGAACGCTGCGAAGTTCTACATCTCCTGGTACCCGGGCCTCTACTTCCCGAAGGCGGGCGACTACAACGTCAAGAACTTGAGCAACAGCGGCATCGACCACTTGGCCTACATCGAGCGCAACTGCCGCAAGGTCGCGCGCACGATCTTCCACACCATGGCCAAGTTCGGGCCGAAGCTCGAGTACCAGCAGATCCTGCTGGGCAACTTCGTCGACATTGGCGTGGACTTGTTCGCAATGGCAGCTGTGCTCACCTACTCCGAGCACCTCATGAACAAGATGCCCAACGACAAGACGCCGATGGACGTGGCGGACCTCTTCTGCCAGGACGCGCGTCAGCGCATCGAGCAGCAATACCGGATCATCGCGCGCAACCACAACAAGCTGTACGACAAGGTCGGCGGCGAAGTTCTCGACGGCAAGCTCTCGTGGCTGTACACCGACATCATCCACGAGTTCCCGCCGAAGTACCGCACGCCGCCCGAAGGCGTCCCCTACTTCATGGACACGCTCGAAGAAGGCGGCGCCGATATGCCCGTCAAAGAGCAGCCCAAGAAGGAAGAAGCGCCCGAGCCTGTCGCAAAATAGCGCTTCTCGCAAGCACGCACCCCTCCAGCCCCGCATCCGCATCGCCGGATGCGGGGCTTTTCGTATAGCGCAAAACCGCCTCGCACCCCCGCCTAGCGCCGGATATTAACATCACCCTAACATTGTACGAGACTACTTTGCTGTATAATCCGCGCAACTGGCGGAGCATCACAGAGGCATGCGGCGTAGGTGCGGTTGGGCATGCGGAGCAGCAACTCCATTGTCCACCTCATCTTCTACGGCATCTTCCATCTCGCGGGCTCCGCATTACGGGCAGCGGTGT
>CAZLBS010000538.1:0-2847 GCA_964557505.1 uncultured Nitrospiraceae bacterium
ATGACGTACCGTCTCGGCGGGGCCCGCCTGGAATTCGACGGCACGACGGAACGCATCACGAACGATGAAGCGGCCAATGGCGATATGCTGCGCAAGCGCGAGTACCGGGAGGCCTATGCGGTACCGGAGAAGGTTTGAGGAACGGGCGCGCACATTGCGCGGCGGTCACGTCAGCCCTTACTATTCGTGGCGTTTGCCTGATGCAGCCTTACGGGTCCGGCTATTGGAGAAGCACTATTCATGGGATCGCCCCGCGTAGCATTCCGCCCGACCGAAATCGCCGGCGTCCTGGAGATCGATCTCCCTCGTTACGGCGATGACCGCGGGTACTTTATGGAGGCCTACAACAAGAAGGTCTGGCAAGACGCCGGCTTCGAGGCCGAGTTTGTGCAGGACAACATGAGCAAGAGCGCGGCTGGCGTTTTGCGCGGCCTGCATTATCAAATTCAGCCGCATGGCATGGGCAAGCTGGTGCGCGCCATCACGGGGCGGGTCTTCGACGTCGCCGTCGATCTCCGCCGGGCCTCTCCTACTTTTGGTCAGTGGGCAGGGCGCGAGCTTTCCGCCGAAAACGGGCTCGCTCTCTGGATCCCCTCGGGCTTCGCACACGGGTTTCTGTCGCTCGAAGACGACACGATCGTCTACTACAAGTGCACCTATTGGTACACGCCTGAAGCCGAGCGCTCGCTCAACTGGCAAGACCCGAAGGTCAATATCGATTGGCCGGAGGAGCCGGCCAGCATCAGTCCGAAAGACGCGGCCGCACCCTATCTCAACGACGCCGAGTACAACTTCGTGTATGACCGCTAGCCGTTGCCTGCCATTCCTGCACCGCGGAAGAGGGCTGCCCGCCCTGCTCACGATTCGACGTGAACGTCTGCATCACCGGTTACCTGCCTGAAGAGGGCCGGCACAGCATCGTCCGCACGGCGCGGTCGATTTGCGGGGCGATGCAGCCTATGCTCGACAGCGGCGACACCGTCCGGCTGCTCGAGGGAAAAGAACGGCGGGTCGCGGCGGCGCTCGATTACCGCGGCCTAGGGGTCAAGCTGCGCAAGCGCCTGCTCCTTCCTATGCGCCTGCGTGTCACTCCGTGCGACGTCTTGCATGTCATCGACAGCGACTATGCGGCGGGCATCCCCGAAGCCAAGCTCGGCCGCAGCATCGTCACCTGCCACGACCTCATGCCCTGCCTCATCTCGGATTCGCTCGACCAGGTGTTTCCTACTTCTTGGGGACGCCGCTTTTTCGAACAGTCGATGCGGAACCTTGCCCGTTGCGCGCGCGTCATCTGCGTCAGCGAATTCACGCGCGCCACGGTCTTGCGCTATACGGAATGCCCACCCGAGAACGTGGGGGTCATCGTGCAAGCCGTCGATCCGGCCTTTCGCCCGCTTGCAGAGGACGATGCAGGGCTGCTGCAGTTTCGAGCGCGGCACGGTCTTCGTGGGAAACGCATCATTCTGCACGTCGGGTCGGCCGAAGCCTACAAGAACGTCGAGACCGTCTTCGAGGTAATGCGGCTGTTGCGTCAGCGCATTGGCCCGGAGCTTGTGCTCCTCAAAGTCGGCGGCGCCTACACCGCGAAACAGCAAGATCTGTTGAATGCGGCGGGGCTGCGTGATGCCCACAAACACTTGCTGGGCCTCAGCGAAGCCGAACTGGTGCAGGCGTACAACAGCGCGGACCTCTTGCTCTGGCCGAGCCACTTCGAGGGCTTTGGCCTGCCCGTGCTCGAGGCCATGGCCTGCGGCACGCCCGTGGTGTGCTCGAATGGCGGCGCCCTGCCGGAAGTCGCCTCGGGCGCGGCCGTGCTCGCCGGGGCCACCGACGCCGATAATCTGTACGAATCCTGCTGCGCCATCCTAGAAGATGATGGCCTCGCCCAAAGCCTCCGCGAACGCGGCATGGAGCACGCCAGAAAATTCACCTGGGAAAAGGCCGCCCAAGCCTACTACGCCGAATACAAGAAGCTCGCCTAAGCGGCGCCCGGCGTTTGCAGATGGTTCTGTCTTGGCTTGGATGGCGCAGCGAACGCTCGCGCGAGCGGGCGGCTCCAATGCTTACGCCGAGATATCGTATTCCTTCATCTTTCGCCAGAGGGTGGACCTCGAGATGCCAAGCTTTTGGGCGGCTTCGGTTTGGTTGCCGTCGAGTTTGGCAAGGGCGCGGCGGATGAGTTCGGCTTCCATGTCTTGCAGCGTGGGGATTTCGTCGTGCGTTTCGACGGCCTCTTGCGGGAGCGCGAGCAGATTTGCCCGGCCTTCATGCACTTGTTCTGGTAGGTCTTTCGCCGTGATGACATCCCCCTCAGCCATGATGGCGGCATGCGTCATGATGCTCTCGAGCTCCCGCACGTTGCCCGGATAGGGGTAATTGCGCAACAGGGCCTGCGCATAATCATCGATGCGCTGGATGTGCTTGCTGAACTTCTGGTTGGCGCGCTGCAGAAAATACGACATGAGCCGGGGCAACGAATCCTGCCGCTCGCGCAAGGGCGGAATGCGCACCGTGATCACGTTGAGCCGGAAGTAGAGATCTTCGCGGAAGCGCTTTTCGCGGACCGCCTTGACGAGGTCTTGGTTGGTGGCGGCAATCACCCGGACATCCACAAGTTGGCTTCGCGTATCCCCCACCCGGCGGATTTCGCCGTTTTGCAGCACACGCAGCAGCTTGGCCTGTGTAACGAGGGGCATGTCGCCAATCTCGTCTAGGAAGATGGTGCCGTTGTCCGCTTCGACGAAGAGCCCGCGCTTATCGGCCGTAGCTCCTGTGAAGGCGCCCTTGACGTGGCCGAAGAGTTCGCTCTCGAGCAGGGTCTCCGGAAGGGCGGCGCAGTTGATGGCC
>CAZLBS010000539.1:0-2843 GCA_964557505.1 uncultured Nitrospiraceae bacterium
TTTCAGCGGCGTTCAGCGGCTCTCCGCCAGCCCCCGGGGGCGGCATCACCACGTTGGGATCGGCAGAGGTAATCCGCTTGACCAGTTCGCTGGCTTCCGCATCGCCTGGCACGATGGCCCGTTCCTTCGCACTCGCTTCATCATCGAGCCGAAGGCCTGCCATGCGTGTGTTGGCATCGGGTCCGTGGCAGGCAAAGCAGCGATCACTGAGAATGGGCTGAATGTCGAGCGTGAAGTCGGCCGCGCGTGCCGATAAGGCAAGTGCCGCGGCAATCAAGCAGCATGCCATTCGAGATGAGTGCGTCATAGGGCTCCCGCGCCTTCTGTGCCGTTACGACAATATGTCCTTCACCACATGGCCGTGCACATCCGTCAGGCGGAACCGCCGCCCTTGGAATTTGTAGGTCAGCTGCTCGTGGTCGATGCCCAGCAAGTGCAACAGCGTCGCATGGAAATCATGCACGTGTACGCCGTTCTCCGTGATGTTGTAGCAAAAATCGTCGGTGGCGCCGTAGGTCATGCCCGGCTTCACGCCGCCCCCCGCCATCCAAATGGTGAAGCAGCGGGGATGATGATCGCGCCCATAGTTGCCGGCCGTCAGCGTGCCTTGCGAGTAATTCGTGCGGCCAAATTCGCCCCCCCAAATCACGAGCGTGTCTTCGAGCATGCCGCGTTGCTTCAAATCGCGGATGAGGCCCGCGGACGCATGGTCTGTTTCCTGGCACTGCGTACGGATCTCGCCTGGGAGATTGGCATGCTGGTCCCAACCCCGGTGATACAGCTGAACGAACTTCACGCCGCGCTCGGCAAGGCGCCGGGCAAGGACGCAATTGGCCGCGTAAGTCCCGGGCGTTCTCGCGTCAGGCCCGTACAGGTCAAGCACATGCTCCGGTTCATCGGAAAAGTCCGTGGCGCCGGGTACGCTGGCCTGCATTCGAAAGGCCATCTCGTATTGCGCGATGCGCGCCTCGAGCGCCGGATCGCTCGACTGCTGGGCGTGGTACTCATGCAGCGCGTGCAGGCGGTCAATGAGCTGCCGCCGGCTCTCACGGCTGACGCCATCGGGCTTGCCCAGATAGAGCACGGCATCTTTGCCGGGGCGAAATTGCACGCCTTGATACTTTGACGGCAGAAAGCCGCTGCCCCATAAGCGTGAATACAAGGGTTGACCGCCCTTGCCCTTCGTCAGCAAGACGACAAACGCAGGCAGGTTTTCATTCTCACTGCCGAGGCCGTAGCTCAACCACGCCCCGATGCTCGGGCGCCCGCTCAATTGCGAACCCGTTTGCAGGAACGTTATCGCCGGATCGTGGTTGATCGCCTCGGTATACATGCTCTTCAAGAAGCACAGGTCATCCGCGGCCTCGGCAGTCTTCGGCAGCAAGTCGCTTACCCAGGCGCCTGACTGGCCGTGCTGGGCAAAGGAGAAGATCGAGCCCGCAAGCGGCAGCGAGGCTTGATTGGCCGACATGCCCGTGAGCCGCTGTCCTTGCCGCACGGAGTCAGGCAACTCCTGGCCGTTCATCTTATTGAGCAGCGGCTTGTAATCGAATAGATCCATCTGGGATGGTCCGCCGCTCTGAAAGAGATAGATGACCCGCTTCGCTTTCGGGGCAAAGTGAGGGGCGCCTAGCACACCCCGTGAAGATCCTGCCGCCGGGACGGCAGCATGCGCGGCATCGGCGCCGAGCAACTGCGCGAGACCGAGGCTCGCGAAGCCCATGCCGAAGCGGCTGAGAAAAGCGCGCCGGCTCATACCCGGTATTACCGCCGGTCCCGTGCACAGGGGTCGAATTGGATTCATCGTTTCACCTGAAATTCATGGAAGTTCATGATCAATTGGGTAACAGCCGCCGCTGCAGCGAGTTGCTCCGGCGGGTGCTGCGCATCTGACGGCCAATCCCCTGTCGCGAGATACTGTACGGCTGACTCCTTGCTCTGGCCAAACGCCGCCAGCTGTTCCTCGAAGGCGGCCAACAAAATCTGGCGCTCGTACGCATCGGGCTTACGAATAATCAGCTTTTCGAATATGGCGCCGATCAGACGCTCGGGGTTGCCGTGGTGGTCCGTCAGTGCCTTTGCCGCGAGCACCCGCGCCGCCTCGACGTATTGCGGGTCGTTCATCAAGATGAGGGCCTGCAACGGGGTCTGGGTGCGCTCGCGTTGCACGATGCAAACCTCGCGCGACGTCGCGTCGAACGTCGTCAGCGCAGGGTGCGGCACGGTCCGCTTCATGAAGGTGTACATGCTGCGGCGGTACAGCCCATCGCCCTTGTCCGCTTCATACGTGAGCGAGCCGGCGTCCTTCCACAGGCCGGGCGGTTGGTAGGGCTTCACGCTCGGTCCGCCGACAGTGCGAACCAGCAGCCCGCTTGATGCCAAGGCATGGTCGCGAATGATCTCAGCTTGCAAGCGGTGACGGGGACCGCGCGCGAGGAGTCTGTTGTGCGGGTCGATCTCGCGAAGCTCAGGGCTTGCTTCCGACGTCTGTTGATACGCCGCCGACAGAACGATTTTCCGGCAGAGCGCTTGGACGCTCCAATCGTTTTCCATGAACCAGCCGGCCAGGTAGTCGAGCAGTTCGGGATGTACCGGCCGTTGCCCTTGGCTGCCAAAGTCTTCCGGCGTCTCGACCAGGCCGCGCCCAAAGAAGAGTTTCCAGTAGCGGTTTACAGCGACACGCGCGGTAAGCGGATTGCGCTGGCCCGTGAGCCATTTGGCGAGGCCGAGGCGATTCCGCGGCAAGGCATCATCGAAGGGAAGAATGCTGTTGGGCGTGTCGGGGCGGACAGGTTCGCCGCGCTGATCGTACATGCCGCGCTCCAAGAGATAAGCTTGCCGCG
>CAZLBS010000540.1:0-2837 GCA_964557505.1 uncultured Nitrospiraceae bacterium
GAGGAATTGCGCGCCAAGGCGCAGGAAGCCCTGCAGGCCGAGCAGCAACTGTCTGCCGAAGTCGATCAGTTGCGCAGCAGCGAGCAGGAAAAGTCGCAGGCCTTGGAGCATGCCCGCTCGGAAGTGGGCGCCTTGCGCAGCGACTTGACCACGCGCGAAGAGTTGGTTGCCTCGGCCGCCGAGCATAGCAAGGAAGCGGAAGAGGCCCTGCGCTCGCTGCAAGACGAAATGGAAATGCTTCGCCAGAAAGCCGAGGCGGCCGCCTCGAGCGAGTCCAGCTTGCAGTCCGAGTTGGACCAGTTGCGCGAGAACGAGCAGTCGAAGTCGAAGGCGCTCGACGACGCGCGCGCCGAGGTGGAGCAGCTGCGGGCCGCCCTCGATGAGCGTGAATCCGCGATGCAAAGCACGGCCGCGGCCAGCGCCGAACAAGAGCAGCATGTCGCCGAGTTGGAGGCACAGTTGGCCGACCTCAGGGGCCAAGCTTCGCAGGCGTCTGAGTCCGAGAAAGAGTTGTCCAGCGAGGTGGCCAAGCTCCGTGCCAACGAGCAAGAGAAGTCCGCCGAACTCGATAGCGCGCGTGCGGAACTCGAGAATTTGCGGGGCACGCTTTCCGAACAAGAAGCGGCCATGCAGCAGGCAGCCGAAGAACGCTCCGAGCAGGAGGCGCAAGTGGCAGCGCTTCAAGCCGAATTGAATTCATTGCGCTCCGAGGCCACGGAGGCGTCCGATTCGGAAAAGGCGCTCATGTCCGAAGTGGAAACGCTGCGGGCCAACGAGAACGAAAAGGCCCAACAACTCGACTCGGCGCGGGCCGAACTCGACGCACTGAAAAGTACGCTGTCGGCTCAAGAGAATGAAGTGGCCGAAGCCGCCAAGCGCAGCGCCGAACAAGAGCAGGCCCTTGCCGCGATGCAGGCCGAAATGGAAAGCCTGCGCAGCGAGGCGACGTCGAAAGAGGAGTCCGAGTCGGCGCTTGCAGGCGAATTAGAGGCGCTGCGCAAAGAACAGGAATCCAAAGAAGGGGCGATGCACCAGGCCCTCTCCGAAGTGGAAGAGCTGCGCAAGACGCTCCAAAATCGCGATGCAACGTTGGAGCAAGTGCGCAAGCTCAAGGCCGTCGGCAAGCCCAAGGCCTCCAATCCCTTTTTGGGCGTGGCCGGGGCCGTAGCGGCAGTGGGCCTTATCGGCGTCTTCGGTCTTGTCGTCTACACGCTGATGGGAGGGCAGCCGGCTACGCTCATTGAGCCTGGCCGTCCCCCTGTGCAGGCGCCGCCGCCCGTATCGATATTCCGCTTTCCCGAAGAGGTGGCCATGGGGACGCTCTTTGCGAGGTCCGAGCCCGATGCGCCCTGGCAAGAGGTCGGCATCGCGCAAGGGCGCATGCCCGTCCCCCGCGGACAACAATACCGGCTGGAAGTGGCCCCAGACGCCATGGACGACCTGGCGCGCTTGGGAGAGTTGCCCCCTGGCGCACTGTCGTCGATTGTCCTGCCAGACGAACAAACCATTCCATCATGGGTGCTGCCGCTGGCCTCGCAAACCAGCCTCCGCGAAATCGTGGTTCCGGGGATTCCCGAGGATGATCCGGTCATTGCCGAGTTGTCCAAGAGCCTCCCCGGCGCGGCCATCACGGCGGGGCTGCCGAGCGCCGCCCCGCTGATTGACCCTGCATTCGCGCCCGCCGAGCGCGAGTTGACGCTGGCAACGCAAACGCCGATCGGCCAACTGTATATCCGGCCCTGGGGGTCGTCTCTAGACACCCCCTGGGAAGCGCTCGCCCCAGCCGCCGGAACGGTGCAAGTACCATCCAAACAAGAGGTCAAGCTCGAAGTCGGCTTCGACTCCGGCGGACAACTTGCCGCATTGGACTCGCTCCGTGCGCAGGATCTGCAGGCCATTGGCCTCGTCGGCGAAGACGTAAGCGATCCGCAATTGGCCTACATTGCGCCGTTGTCGGGCCTTCGCAGCTTGAAGCTCGTGCTCACGGAAAACATCACCGATGATGGATTTGAGGCCCTGCGCAATCTCGTCGGACTTGAAGAGATCATTCTGCAGAACGTGCCGCTCACCGATGCCTCCGTCGAAACGATGCAACGATTCCGCCGCCTGAAGGTGCTGCGCATCACCGAAGTGCCCATCACGAGCGCGAGCGTCGACAATTTCAAGGCCATGCCTCAACTCGAACGGCTGCACATCGAGGGCACGAAGATCTCGCACCAGCTCATCACCACGCTCGAGTTTGACCTGCCGGATACCGCGATTACGCAGTAGCCTTTAGCGGATAAAGCCGTAATAGAGCCCCATGTAGTAGGGCAGCGTGTAGACCGCGCCGTCGGCGAGGGATTGACCCGTGCCGCCAATATCAAGCTGGTACGGGTCATGGTTGTAATGGTGGAAGTGGCGCTCGTCCACTGGAATGACGCCCCCCGTCACGCGGTAGCCGCGGCCTTCGTGTTCGTCTTCATAGTGACTCGACACATGCCGCGTCAGCGGGATGATATCGAGGCGGTGGCTGTTTTCGTGAGCCCAATTGAACCGGTCAAGAGGCATGCGCTTCAGATACTCCACGCTGTCCGTCAGCCAGCCGGGCCAGGGTTCAAAGCTGAAGCTGCCCCAGGGATTGGCGTAGTCTTCCCAGGCGTCTTGATTCTCATTGTCGCGCGCCATGGCGGCGTAAGCGAAGTTGAACAGAGGATTGCGCTCCGGCTCCTCGACGATGTGAAAGCGGCGGAACGACACTAGGTACTGATCGCGCAGCGCCTCATCTTCCGTGTACTGGATGAGGTTGTAGTAGCACATCATCGCCATTTCGTCATCGGACTGATTGCCCGAGCCGA